>CBHYLO010000103.1:0-10202 GCA_966128675.1 uncultured bacterium
CCTGCAGCAGGATGTTGAACACGTCCGGGTGCGCCTTCTCGATCTCGTCGAGCAGCACCACGCTGTACGGCTTGCGCCGCACGGCCTTGGTGAGCGTGCCCGAGTCCTCGTAGCCGACGTAGCCGGGGGGCGCGCCGATGAGCCGCGACACGGAGAACTTCTCCATGTACTCGCTCATGTCGACGCGGATCAGCGCGCTCTCGTCGGCGAACAGGAACTTCGCCAGCGAGCGCGCCAGCTCCGTCTTGCCGACGCCCGTGGGCCCCGAGAAGATGAACGTGCCGATCGGGCGCTTCGGATCCTTCAGCCCCGCGCGGCTGCGGCGGATCGAGCGGGCGATGGCCTTGATGGCCTCGTCCTGCCCGATGACCGTCTTGTGCATCTCCTCTTCCATGTTGAGGAGCCGCGCGGTCTCCGCCTCCTGCAGGCGCGTGACGGGGATGCCCGTCCAGCGGCTGACGATGAAGGCGATCTCCTCCTCGCCGAGGACCGGGCGGTGCGACTGGCGCCGCTGCTCCCACTCCTCCTGCTGCTTGCGGATGTCGGCCTGGAGCTCGCGCTCCCGGTCGCGCAGGCTGGCCGCCTTCTCGAAGTTCTGGTCGCGGACCGCGGCTTCCTTCTCCGCGTTGACCTTGTCCAGGTCCTCCTTGAGCGCGGCCACCTCCGGCGGCGGCGCCTGGCTGGCCAGGCGCGCGCGTGCCCCCGCCTCGTCGATCACGTCGATCGCCTTGTCCGGCAGGAAGCGGTCGGTGATGTAGCGCTCCGAGAGCTTCGCCGCCGAGAAGAGCGTCGTGTCGGGGATCGTGACGCGGTGGTGGTCCTCGTACTTCTTCCGCAGGCCCTGGAGGATCTGCACCGTCTCGTCGATCGAGGGCGGATCCACCACGACGGTCTGGAAGCGGCGCTCGAGCGCGCCGTCCTTCTCGATGTACTTGCGGTACTCGTTGAGCGTCGACGCGCCGACGCACTGCAGCTCGCCGCGCGCGAGCGCGGGCTTCAGCATGTTGCTCGCGTCGATCGCGCCTTCGGCCGCGCCCGCGCCGACGAGCGTGTGCAGCTCGTCGATGAACAGGATGATGTTCTTGTTCTGGGCGATCTCGTTCATGACCGCCTTCAGGCGCTCCTCGAACTGGCCGCGGTACTTCGTGCCCGCGATGACCGCCGCCATGTCGAGCGACAGCACGCGGTGGTCGCGCAGCGAGTCCGGGCACTCGCCCGTGGCGATGAGCTGCGCGAGCCCCTCGACGATGGCCGTCTTGCCGACGCCCGGCTCGCCGATGAGCACCGGGTTGTTCTTCTTGCGGCGCGTCAGGATCTCCATCACGCGCTCGATCTCCTTCGCGCGCCCGATGGTCGGATCCAGCTGCCCCTCGGCGGCGAGCGCCGTGAGGTCGCGGCAGAAGTGGTCGAGCGCCGGCGTCTTGGACTTCTTCTCGCCCTTGGGCGTCGGCGTCGAGGGCGTCGAGCCGCTGCCGCCCTTGTCGGCGGTGCCGCCGGCGTTGGCCTGCGGGGACTCGTTGCCGAGGAGGCGCAGCGTCTCCGCCCGCGCCGCCTCGAGGTTCACGCCCGTGTCGGTGAGCACCTGCGCCGCGATCCCCTTCTCCTCGCGGAGGAGGCCGAGGAGGAGGTGCTCGGTGCCGACGTAGCTGTGATTCAGCTCGCGCGCCTCGGCCATCGCCAGCTCGAGGACCTTCTTCGCGCGCGAGGTATAGGGGAGGTCCGGACCGGTGGCCTGCGCCGCCTTCCCCTTCTTGACCGTCTCCTCGATCTTCTGCTGGATCTCGTCGAGGTCGACGTTCAGGTTCTGGAGGACGGCCGCGGCGACGCCCTCACCCTCGCGGATGAGGCCGAGCAGGATGTGCTCCGTCCCCACGTACTCGTGGTGGAGGCGCGCGGCCTCCTCGCGGGCCATCGCGAGGACCTTCCGCACACGCTCGGTGAAGTTGTAGCCGTTCATGGTTCCCCTCGTATCCGGGTGGGACCGCCCGGGTGGGTCTCCCGGTCATCCTTGCGGACTATCGCGACCCTCGCGTCGTCACACGCCTGGCCGGCCGCATCTCACGGATGCGCCGCCGGCGGGGTACGGTCACCCCGCCGTCCCCGCCTCGCTGCTGAGTGCCTGTCGCACGTAGCGTGCACGGGCCACGTGGACCTCGGACTCCGTCAGCGCCCGCCCCTCGAGATAGGCGAGATGTGCCGGCTGGCAGAAGATCAGGAGCTTGTTGAGAGTGTATACACTGAGGCCACTGATCAGTTTCAGTCCCACCGCGAGCCGCACGCCGCTGAGGTAGTTCATCGCCTCCTCGAACGTCAGGCTCCGTGCGTACCGCAGCGTGCCGTAGGCCCGCCACAGCTTGTCCTCCACCGTGGTCCCCGCATCGCGCAGGAGGACGCGGCGCGCCTCCTCCTCCTTCTCTATCACACGCCGTACCACCTGCGCCAGATGGTCGATCAGCTCCTCCTCGGAGCGACCGAGCGTCGTCTGGTTCGAGATCTGGAAGAAGTTGCCCACGACCTCACTCCCCTCGCCATAGAGGCCGCGGTACGTGAGGCCGATCTGCTGCAGCCCGGCGAGCACCTTCTGGATCTCCTTCGTCAGCACCAGCCCCGGCAGATGGATGAGGACGCTGGCGCGCATCCCCGTTCCCGTGTTCGTCGGGCACGCGGTCAGGAAGCCGAACTCCCCGTGGAACGCGTACGGCACGCGGCCGCCCAGGTCCTGGTCCAGCTGCTCCACCGCGCGCCACGCCGCCGGCAGCTCGAACCCCGAGCGCAGCGCCTGCAGCCGCAGGTGGTCCTCCTCGTTCACCATCAGGCTCACGTCGTCGCCGAGCAGCACGGCGGCGCCGGTGCGCACGCCCTGCGGCCCGTCGAACCCCGCCAGCTCCTTGCTCACCAGGTGGCGCTCGTGCAGCAGCTGCCGGTCGAGCGTCGGCAGCTCGTCGACGCGCAGCAGCATCCCCGCCTGCAACGGGCGCAGGTGCTGCGCTGCCTCACGGATCTGCGACAGCACGCGCAGGCGCTCGCCGTCGCGCGCGCGCGGCGTGAACGCGTACCCCTCCACGTTCCGCGCCAGGCGGATGCGCGTCGAGAGCACGATGTCGGCGTGATCGCCGGAGGCGTCCAGCCATCCGACGCCGCCATCCGGCAGCAGGGAGAGGTCCAACGTCATCTCGGGTTCAGTACGCCCACCACGCAACGTCGCCGCGTGCCGCGCCGCTCGGGAGTCGCCCGTTCGGGCAGGCGCGCGGCACGCGGCTCACTCGTACGTGCGCAGCCGGTCCCGCAGTTCCGCCGCGAGCTCGAACTGCTCCGCCTCCACGGCGCGGCGCAGCCGGTCCTTCAGCTGCCCCACCAGGCTCGCCTGCTCCAGCAGCTCGGGCGCGGGCGGCTCGTAGCGGCGGCCCGTGTGCCGCGAGTTGCCGTGCAGGCGCCGCAGCAGCTCGCGCAGGCTGCGCTCGAACGCGCCGTAGCACCGCGCGCAGCCCAGCCGCCCCGACGAGCGGAAGTCGCGCGTCGTGGCGCCGCAGAAGTGGCACGAGCTCTGGTCGCCGGGCGCCGTCAGCGACTGCTGCTGCACGGCCTGCAGGAAGTCGCCGATCTGGCTCTGCGGCGACGCCACGCTCGTCTCCACGCCCTGCTCGGCCGCGCACTTCTCGCACAGGTGCAGCTGCGTCACCGCACCGCTCTTCACCTGCGTGAGGTTCACGACCGCGTCCCGTTCCTTGCAGTTCTCACAGAGCATCGTCACCTCGGCCGACGCGGCGCGCGCTGACCGCGCGCCGATCCCCACCCGGAAGTTGCCACGCGCGACCGGGCGGCGCCATACGGGGCGCGCCGGCCCCGTCGGCCAGCGGCGCCGTCGCGCGCCCGGCACGCGCGCGCCGGGCGCTCACGCGACGCCCTCGCGCATGTCCGCGTCCACCAGCCGGGCGTCCTCCAGCAGCAGCGCGCGGTCGGCGCGCTGCGCCAGCGAGCGGTTGTGCGTGACGACCACCATCCCCAGCTCCATGTCGCGCGCGAGCGCCGCGAACAGGTCGTGCAGCCGCTCGGCGTTGGCGTGATCCAGGTTGCCCGACGGCTCGTCCGCGAGGAGCACGGCCGGATCCGCCGCCAGCGCGCGCGCGACCGCCGCGCGCTGCTGCTCGCCGCCGGAGAGCGCCGCGGGGCGGTGGTGCAGCCGGCCGCCCAGCCCGACGCGCTCCAGCAGCTCCGCGGCGCGCCCCTCGGCCTCCTGCGGTGTGCGGCCGGCGATGCGCAGCGGCATCATCACGTTCTCCAGCGCGCTGAACTCGCGCAGGAGGTGGTGGAACTGGAAGACGAAGCCGACGGCGTGGTTGCGCAGCGCGGCGAGCGTGTCGTCGTCGCGGTCCGCGATCGAGGTGCCGGCCAGCCAGACCTCACCGCGCGTCGGGCGCTCGAGCGCGCCCAGCACGTGCAGCAGCGTGCTCTTGCCCGCCCCGCTCGCGCCGACGATCGCCACCATCTCGCCGCGCCGCACCGAGAGCGACACGCCGTCGAGGATGCGGAGCACCGCGCCGTCGCCGCCGCGGTATTCCTTCGTCACGTCGCGCGCCTCGAGCACGGGCGCGTCGCCCGCGCCGCTCGGCAGCGCGTCGTCCAGGGGGAGGGCGCCGGTCATTCGTGCCGGATGGCTTCGAGCGGATACAGCTTCGCCGCCTGGTTGGCCGGATACAGCGTCGCCAGCGCCGCCACGAGCACGCTCGCGCCCACCGTGAGGAGGACGTCCAGCGGCTCGGTCGACACCGGCAGGTGGTCGATGAAGTACACCGCCGGATCGAGCTTGATGAACTTGTAGTGCCCGAGCGCGACCGACGCGCCGAGGCCGAGCAGCATCCCGCCGATCGTGCCGACGAGGCCGATCACGAGGCCCTGCAGGAAGAAGATCCGCCGCACGCTGCGCGCGGGCAGGCCCATCGCCTTCAGGATGCCGATCTCGCGCGTCTTGTCGGTGACGACCATCGTCAGCGTGCTGACGATGTTGAACGCCGCCACCAGCACGATCAGCAGCAGGATCACGCCCATGCCGAGCTTCTCGAGCTTGAGCGCCTGGAACAGGGAGCTGTTCTGCTCCTGCCAGTCCACCGTGCGGTAGGGGAACTTCAGCGTGTCGAACAGCTGGCGCGCGACCTCGCTCGCGCGCCAGCGGTCGCGCGTGCGCACCTCGAGCCCGGTCACCGCCTCGCCCAGTCCCGCCATGCGCTGCGCGTGCGGCAGCGCGACGAACGCGTACATGTTGTCGTACTCGAACATCCCGGTCTCGACGACGCCCGTGACCTGGAAGCTCTCGAAGATCGGCATCGGATCGCCGGTGAGCGGATTCGCCGCGCCCGGCGCGCTCGTGATGATCGTGACCGAGTCGCCCGGCCAGACGTTGAGGCTCTCCGCCAGCCGCTTGCCCAGCACGACGCCGCGCTTCTCGCCGTCGCCGGTGATGAAGCGGAAGTTGCCCATGACCGCGTGCTGCCGGATGGACGTGACGTCGGCGACGCCCGGCGCCTCCGGCTCGATCCCGGCGATCTGCGCGCCCGTGGTGAAGCCGTTGTTCCCCTGCTTGCGGATCAGCCCCTGGGTCAGCACCACGGGGGCGACGGCGAGGACGTTCGGGTTCTCCTTCACCTTCGCCATCGCGCCGCGCCAGTCGTCCATGCGCAGCCCCTCGCCGAACGTCAGCACGCGGATGTCCGGGCTGCCGACGAGGATCTTGTCGCGCAGATCGCGCTGGAGCCCGTTCATCACGCCCATGATCAGGATCAGCGCGCTCACGCCCACCATCACGCCGCCCATGGCGATCATGCTGATGAGCGAGAGCAGGCTCGAGCCGCGGCGGCTGCGCAGGTAGCGCCACGCGATCGCCAGCTCCAGGCGCGCCAGCGACCGCGCCGGCGCCGGCGACGTCCGCACGCGGGGGCGCGGCGCGGTCACGGTGGTCATGGCCAGGTCACTCCGGCCGCATGAGCGGGAAGAGGATCGCGTCGCGGATGTGCGCCGTGTCGGTGAGGTACATGAAGAGCCGGTCCATGCCGATGCCCACGCCGCCCGTCGGCGGCATGCCGTACTCCATCGCGCGCAGGTAGTCCTCGTCCACCTCGACCGCCTCCTCGTCGCCGGCCGCCTTCAGGCGGGCCTGCGCCTCGAACCGGCGCCGCTGGTCGATCGGGTCGTTCAGCTCGCTGAACGCGTTGGCCAGCTCCCGCCCCTTGGCGAACAGCTCGAACCGCTCGGTCAGCCCCGGCGCGCCGCGCTTCGGCTTGGCCAGCGGCGAGAGCTCGACCGGATAGTCGACGACGAACGTCGGCGTGTCGATCTTCCGCTCCACCAGCGCCTGGAACATCTCGTCGAGCACCTTCGGACGGCTCAGCGTGCCGACCTTTTCAACCCCGACCCGCTCGGCCGCGTTCCGCAGCGCCGCGTCGTCCAGGGTCATGACGTCGCCGCCGAAGCCGCGGTTCAGCGACCCCACCCACTCGATGCGCGGGAACGGCGGCGTGAGCACGGGCACGTGGGCCGCCATGCCGGGCACGGCGCGGATCGCCTCCGCCACCGTCACGAGGAGCCGCTCGACCCGGTCCATCATGACCGTGTAGTCGGCGTACGCCTCGTAGAACTCCAGCATCGTGAACTCGGGGTTGTGCGTCCGGTCGATCCCCTCGTTCCGGAAGTCGTGCCCGATCTCGTACACGCGGTCGAAGCCGCCCACGATCAGCCGCTTGAGATACAGCTCGTCGGCGATGCGCAGGTACAGCGGCATGTCGAGCGCGTTGTGGTGCGTCGTGAACGGCCGCGCCGCCGCGCCGCCGTACAGCGGCTGCAGCACCGGCGTCTCGACCTCCAGGTACCCCAGCCCGTCCAGGTAGCTGCGGACGGCCGAGATCATCCGCGTGCGCGCGACGAACTTCTGGCGGATCTCGGGATGCACCGCGAGGTCCGCGTAGCGCTGGCGGTAGCGCTGCTCCGGATCGCTGAACCCCGAGTAGCGCACCGTCTGCCCGTCGACGACCTGCTCCTTGCCGAACGGCAGCGGACGCAGCGACTTGGCGAGCAGCTGCACCTGCTCGGCGCGCACGGTCACCTCGCCGGCGCGCGTGCGGAAGCACGGCCCCTCGATGCCGACGACGTCGCCGATGTCGACGAGCGACTTCAGCACGTCGAACTGCTCGTCGCCCAGGACGTCCTTGCGGAAGTAGCACTGCAGGCGCCCGGCGCTGTCGGCGAGGTGCGCGAACGCCGTCTTGCCCTGCGAGCGCCACGACACGAGACGTCCGGCGAGGCGCACCACCGGGCCTTCCGGCTCGGGCGGCGGCACGTCGGTCGGCTGCCCCGCGGCGACCGCGCGCGCGTCCTCCTCGAGCGCCGTGAACGCGGCGACGGCCTGCGTCGTCTCGTGCGTGCGGTCGTAGCCGTACGCGAACGGCTCGATGCCCCGCGCCTCGAGCGCGGCCAGCTTCTCGCGCCGCGCGCGCAGGACGAAGTTCAGCTCCTCGGCGTCGCCCGCCGGTCGCTCGGTCTCGCTCACGCCGCCCTCCCGGACGAGCCGCCGGCCCCGTGCTCCTTCAGGTACGCCTCGATGAACGGGTCGATCGCGCCGTCCATCACCTTCTGGACGTCGGGGATCTTCAGCTCGGTGCGGTGGTCGTTCACCATCGTGTAGGGCTGGAACACGTAGCTGCGGATCTGGCTGCCGAAGGAGACGTCGGACTTCGTCGCGTCGAGCGCGGCCTTCTGCGCCGCCTGCTTCTCGAGCTCGATGTTGTACAGCTTGTTCTTGAGCTGCTTCATGGCGGTCGCCTTGTTCTTGAACTGCGACCGCTCCGCCTGCGACGACGTGACCAGCCCCGTCGGGATGTGCGTGAGCCGCACCGCGGAGCTGGTCTTGTTGACGTGCTGGCCACCGGCGCCGGAGGCGCGGAAGACGTCCATGCGGATGTCCTCCTCGCGCAGCTCGATGTTGATCTCCTCGTTGACCACCGGGTAGACGAACACCGACGCGAAGCTCGTGTGGCGGCGCGCCTGCGCGTCGAACGGCGAGATGCGCACCAGGCGGTGCACGCCGGTCTCCGCGCGCAGGAAGCCGAACGCGTACTGGCCCTTGATCTCGAGCACCGCGCCCTTGATGCCGGCCTCCTCGCCCTCCGACAGGTCGAGGATCTCGATGTCGAAGCCGCGGCGCTCGGCCCAGCGCGTGTACATGCGCATCAGCATCTGCGCCCAGTCCTGCGCCTCGGTGCCGCCCGCGCCGGCCGCGATCTCGACCTGCGCGTCGCGATGGTCGTCCGGGCCCTGGAGCAGCGACTTGAGCTCGAACGATCGGAGGTCGTCCTCCGCCGCGTCGATCTCGCGCTCGACCTCCGACTCCATGTCCGGGTCGGGCTCGACCTCCAGCAGCTCGCGCATCTCGCGCGCGCCGTCCACGCGCGCGGCGAGCGTGTCGAACGGCTCCAGCCAGCTGCGCAGCGTCTTCACCTGCTGCACGATGTCCTGCGCCCGCTCCTGGTTGTCCCAGAAGCCGGGCTCGCTCATTCGCGCTTCGTGCTGCTCCAGCTGGTCCCGCTTGCCGTCGACGTCAAAGATACCTCCGCAGCTCGGCGACCCGTTCGGTCTGCCTGTCGAGCTGCCGCACGCGCTCCATGTCCATCGCGGGCGATCCTCGTGGGTTCGGGTGGGGCGGCGCCACGTGTGCGACGGGCCGCCCTCCCCGCGGGGAGGGCGGCCCGGTCGCCCGGTCGCCAGGTGCGCCGAAGTATAGCGGGTCCCGACGGCCCGCGCGCCGCCTAGAACACCTTGCGCCCGCCGGCCAGCAGGTCGTTCAGCGCGTCCTGGAAGTGCGGCGTCGACTCCGCGAGCGGCGCCCCCACCTGCTCCACGTACTCCTCCCAGCTCTTCCGGATCTCGTCGCGGAACAGCTGCTTGAGCGTCCCCGCGCGCAGCCCCTCCTCGCGCTTCTGCGGGTGGTACGCGATCAGGTCCGAGACCAGCGCGCGCGCCAGCCGGCGTGCCTTCTGGTTCGGGTCGTTCGAGAGGTACGGGTTCACGGGCCGGCGCGCCGGGGCCTCGGCCGGTGCGGGGACGGCGGCCGGTGCGGGCGCCGGCGTCTCGGGCGCGGGTGGCGCCGCGGCGACCGCCGGCATCGCGGGCGGCGTCGGCGTCGCGGGCGTGCTCGGCGCCCCGAACTCCAGTGCGGCCGGCGCCGTGAACCGCTGCGCCGGCACCGCCGCCGGCGAGCCCCAGATCGAGGCGTCCTTCGGCGGCTCGGGCAGCGGGTTCGCCGGCGGCTCGTGGCGCGGCGCCGGCCGCTCCGCCGCAGCCGGCGCGGGGAGGCTCGGCGGCGACGCCGCAGGGGTCGGGATCGCGGGCACGGGCATCTGCGGCGTGCGGCGACGCTCGACGTCGGCGCCGGCATGCGCGGCGCGCGACCGCGTCTCGGGCGCGACCGGGAAGATCCCGCCGCAGACGGAGCAGCGCGCGCGGACGCCGCCGGCCGGCACCTTCGCCGGGTCCACGCGGAAGATCGACCGGCACTCCGGGCAGGTGACGTTCATGCCTCGTCTCCAGAACGTGGGCCGCCCTCGGCCTGCGCGTCCGTCCGTCGATCGACGGCGTACAGCGACCCGGGCTGCGCCTTGGCGTAGGTCTTCATCTCCGAAGCCAGACGGCTGATCTGCGTCGCCTCCGTGTAGCGGCGGCGCTCGTTGGTGGCGATGCCGATCGAGAGCGACATCAGGGGCACGCGGTGCAGCTGCCCGCGGCGGTCCTTCCCGAAGTAGTACCCGGCGCGGCGGTCCGCCTCCGAGTACTGGTAGGGCGTCAGCAGCTCGAACGTCTCGACGATGATGTCGCAGACCGGCGCGACGTCGTCCAGCGGCACGATGAACAGGAAGTCGTCGCCGCCGATGTGGCCCACGAAGCCCGCCTCGCCCGACACGCCCTTCACCGCGTCGTGCAGGAGGCGCGCGACCATGCGGATGACGCGGTCGCCCTCGTTGTAGCCGTACCGGTCGTTGAACACCGTGATGGGGGCAAGGTCGGCGGAGCACGGCGCGAACCCCGAGCGCAAGACCTGGCTCGAACGGCGCCAGCAGGAGGCCGAGACGCTGGGCTTCACCGAGCAGCCCTACGTGCTGATCGTCGGCGGCGGGCAGGGCGGCATCGCGCTCGGCGCGCGGCTGCGGCGGCTCGGCGTG
>CBHYLO010000104.1:0-10095 GCA_966128675.1 uncultured bacterium
TTCCAAGCGTAGCGCTCCTAATCGCCCGTGCGGCTTGACTACTCCCCCATAGGGGCAGTACCTCATCTTCGCACAACACGCAGAATCACACCGATCGCGGCGCACTGGCGCCCGATCGATCCCAAACCCTCGTCTGTTCACTCTGTCGTGACGCACCCCCGGGTGCGTCCACGAGAGAATGCCCGGCGGTCGTGCGCCTCGTGCGCACGGCGGCTGGAGACAACTGAAATTCGCTGGCGACTAGAGCGTCAGGGCCACACCCGTTCCCATCCCGAACACGGTCGTTAAGCCTGACAGCGCCGATGGTACTCCGCTCGAGAGAGCGCGGGAGAGTAGGCCGTCGCCGGCACCCCCTTACGAAAGCCCCGCTCAGCACGAGCGGAGCTTTCGTGCGTCCGCACCCCTCGCCGGCATCGCGGCCGCCGCGACGCACGCCGTACGCTTCTTGCCCGGAGCGGGTCGCGTGACGAGATCCGACACCGCGCGAATCCCCACCGTGCTCGCCCCGGCGCTCGCCGTCGTCGGCGCCGCCGCCGTCTGGCGCTTCGCCCGCGCCCGCCGCCAGACCGCCGAGCGTCTCGCGGCCGCCACGCTCGAGACGCTGCTGAACGCGATCGACGCGAACGACCACGAGACGGGCGCGCACGTGCGCCGCGTCGCCGACTACGCGCTCCTGCTCGCGAGGGCGGCCGGGCTGGACGAGCGCGCGCAGCGCGAGGTGGAGCGCGTCGCGCTCTTCCACGACGTGGGGAAGATCCACGAGGCGCTGTTCGACATCGTCCACGACGACGACACGCTCACGCCGGCGGAGCGCGAGGCGATCGCGACGCATCCCGGACGCGGCGCCGAGGTGCTCGCGCCGCTCTGCGCCTTCTATCCCGAGCTGCCGGACGGCGTGATCGCGCACCACGAGCGCTGGGACGGCGGCGGCTACCCGAAGGGGCTGCGCGGCGAGGCGATCCCGTGCGCGGCCCGCATCGTCGCCATCGCCGACACCTACGACGCCGTGACGCACTCGCGCCGCTACCGCGCGGGCGCCGATCCGGCGCGCGGTGCCCAGGTCATCGCCGAGGGACGCGGCCGGCAGTTCGACCCCGCGCTGGCCGATCTCTTCCTCTCGCCGCGGGTCTACGCGCAGGTGGAGAAGCGGCTGCAGGCGGCGCAGCGCGAGACCGTCCGGCCGGAGGCACCTCGGGCGGCGAGCTCGGAGCGCCGCGAGCGGAAGCGCGAGTCGGGGGTGCCGAGCGTCAGCTTCCGCTGGCGCGGACGCGGCGCGGCGCGGGCGCGGCCGGCGCCGTAGTAGAGTCCTGGCGCGCCGCCTGGTCGCGCAGCCGGCGCGCCTCGCGCACCGCCTGCGTGTGCTCGGCGAAGGTCGTCCGGAACTCGTGGTGGCCGTCCGGATGCGCCACGAAGAAGAGGTAGGGCACCGCCGCCGGCGAGGCGGCGGCCGCGAGGCTCGGCGCGCCCGGCGACCCGATGGGACCGGGCGGCAGCCCCTTCACCCGGTACGTGTTGTACGGCGACTCGACCTCCAGGTCGCGGTAGAACATCCGCATCCCGCGGCGGCGCAGCGCGTACTCGACGGTCGGATCGGCTTCCAGCCGCATCCCCTTCCGCAGCCGGTTGTAGTAGACCGCCGCGATCACCGGCCGCTCCTCCGGCTTGCGCGCCTCGCGCTCGACGATCGAGGCCAGCGTCACGACGGCGTGCCGGTCGAGCGCCATCTCCTGCAGGCGCGCGTCCCACTCGGGCTTCCACGCCTGCTCGAAGCGCGCGACCATCTGGTGCACCGCCTCGCGCGCGCTCGTGCCCGCGCCGAACGAGTACGTGGCCGGAAAGAGGTAGCCCTCCAGCGTCTCGGTCGGGACGTCGAGCCGGTGCAGGAGCGCGGTGTCGCGCACCGCCGCCTGCACCGAGTCGAGCGGCACCTCCAGCACGCGCGCCAGCTGCGGGACGATCTGGCGCAGCTCCCAGCCCTCGACCAACGTCATCACGCGCACGACGCCCTTGCCGCTCTCCAGCGCGTCGACGAGCGAGGCATACGTCTGGCCCGGCCGGAACTCGTACGTCCCCGGCTTGATGGTGCGGTCGCGCCCCTTCCACTTGGCCCACAGCCGCAGCCCGGTCGCGGAGCCGATGACGCCCTTGCCGGCGAGCGAGTCGGCCGCGGTCCCGAACGACGCACCGCGCGGGATGACCACGCGCACCGGTGGCCCGTCGGGCGTGCCGCCGCAGGCGGCGAGCGCCGCCAGCCCGACCGTCGCGAGCGTGGCCGCCGCGCGCGGACGGCTACGCATCGTCGGGGAGGGTGAGCGCGTGCTGCAGCAGGACCGTCGCGGCCAGCGCGTCGACGTCGCCCTTCCGGCCGCGCGTCGAGCCGCCCATCTCGTGGATCGCGCGCAGCGCCGCCGCGGTCGTGAAGCGCTCGTCGACCAGGCGCACGGGCAGCCCGGTGCGCTTGCCCAGCTCCTCCGCCACGTGGCGCGCCTCCAGCGCGCGCGGCGTGTCCTCGCCGGCCGCGTCGAGCGGCAGCCCGACGACGAAGCCGCGCGCACCCAGCGCCTCGGCGCGGCGCACGAGCTCCGCGATGGGCGGACGCTTGCCGGCGCGACGCTCCACGACGCCCGCGGGCGACGCGATCATCCCCAGCTCGTCGCTCAGCGCGAGCCCGATGCGCCGGTCGCCCCAGTCCACGGCCAGCAGGCGCGCGCGGCCGGGCGGCGTCTGCGCGAGGCCGCTCACCCCTGCGCCATCGACATGAAGAACTCGCGGTTGTTCTTCGTGCGCCCCATGCGCTGCAGGAGGAAGAGCATCGCCTCGTCGCCCGGCATCGGCGCGAGGAAGCTGCGCAGCAGGATCACGCGGTTGCCCTCGTCCTTGTCGAACAGCAGCTCCTCGCGGCGCGTCCCCGAGCGGTTGATGTCGAGCGCGGGGAAGATGCGCCGGTCGGCGATCTTGCGGTCGAGGATGAGCTCCATGTTGCCGGTGCCCTTGAACTCCTCGAAGATCACCTCGTCCATGCGCGAGCCCGTCTCGACGAGCGCGGTGGCGACGATGGTGAGCGAGCCGCCGCCGTCGATCTTGCGCGCCGAGCCGAAGAAGCGCTTCGGCTTCTCCATCGCCTTCGCGTCCACGCCGCCCGAGAGCACCTTGCCCGAGCTGGGGACGACCGTGTTGTGTGCGCGCGCGAGCCGCGTGATCGAGTCGAGCAGGATGACGACGTCGCGCCCGTGCTCGACCAGCCGCTTGGCCTTCTCGAGCACCATGTCGGCGACCTGCACGTGCCGGTCGGCCGCCTCGTCGAACGTCGACGAGATCACCTCGGCCTTCGGCACGCTCGACTGCATGTCGGTGACCTCCTCCGGCCGCTCGTCGATGAGGAGCATGATCAGCACGACCTCGGGATGGTTCTCCGCGATCGCGTTGGCCAGCTTCTGCATCAGGACGGTCTTGCCCGCGCGCGGGGGCGCCACGATCAGCCCGCGCTGGCCCTTGCCGAGGGGGGCGATGATGTCGCAGAGGCGCGTGCTGACGTCGCCGCTCGCCGTCTCCAGCCGGATCCGCTCGTCGGGATAGCGCGGCTTGAGGTTGTCGAACGCGACGCGCTGCTTCGCCTTCTCGGGCTCGTCGCCGTTGATGCGCTCGACCTTGAGGAGCGCGAGGTACTTCTCCCACTCCTTCGGCGGGCGCACCTGCCCGACCACCGTGTCGCCCGTGCGCAGGTCGAAGCGCTTGATCTGCGACGGCGAGACGTAGATGTCGTCCGGCCCGTAGAGGTAGTTCCAGTCCTGGCTGCGCAGGAAGCCGTAGCCCTCGGGCAGCACCTCGAGCACGCCGTCGCCGCGGAGCAGCACGTCCGCGTCGAGCAGCGACTGCTCGATGCGGAAGATGAGCTCCTGCTTCCGCAGGCCGGTGTAGTTCGAGATGGACAGCTCCTCGGCGAGCGCGTGCAGCTCGGGGAGCGACTTGCGCTTGAGCTCGACGATGTCGACGAGCGGGGCGTCGGCCCCTGGAACGACGTCTCCGGGCACGGCGGGCGAGGCGGGGAGTGGACGACGGGTGGGCGGAGGCGGGACCAGCGGGGAAGCGCCACGACGCGTCGCGCACCCATCGGGGCAGGGAGAGGGGAGACCCGGCCCGCGGAGCGGCGCCAGCGCGGTCGCGAGGGACCGCCGGCGCATCGCCCGACGTGTTGCGCGAAACTAACGGACGTCCCGAAAAGGGGGCAAGCGAGGATGAGACGGCCGGACGGGGCGGGGCGCGCCGCGTGACGGCGAGGGGTCAGAAGGAGATGTAGCGAAGCGGGTTGCGTCGCAGATCGTTGGCCAGCGCGTCCATCTCGGCACGAGTCTGCCCCACCTGACGCACGAGGGCGGAATCATGCTGCAGCCGGCCGGCGGTGCCGCGCGGCTCGACGAGCGCGGCCTGCACGCGCGCGAGGTCGCGGGTGAGCGCGTCGACGGTGCGGAGCAGGGTCGAGTCGCGCCGGAGGCGGCCGATCGAGGTGGAGGGTCCGTCGAGGAGCTGGCGCACGGAGTCCGCGAGCGCCATGGCGTGACGCACGTTGGCCATCGGCTCGCCGCGGCGCATCAGCCGACCGACGCTGCCGTCGCCCGTCGTGACGCGGCTGACGAAGGACGCGGCCGCGGCGCCGGTGGCGCCGATCCGCTCGGGCCCCTCGATGCCGAACGCGCCGAGGGTGCTCCGGGCCGACTTGAGCTGCGCCGCGAGGACCTTGAGGTTGTCGACGATCTGCGGGACCTCGGCGGTCGCGGCGGCCATGTCCGCGCGCGCCTGGTCCAGCTCCGGCGACCGGTGCGCGACGAGCGTGTCGCCCTCGCGGAGCCGCGGCCGGCCGGCCACGTCGCTGGCGATGGCGACCACCGGGGAGCCGATCAGGCTCCCGCCGGCGCGCACCTCGATGGCGGCATCGCGTCCGATGAGCGGGAGGACCTCCTCCAGCACCTCGAGGCCGAGCAGCACGCGCGCGGTCGTGTCGGCGCTCGGCGGGCGGAAGCCGACCTCGCGGACGAGCCCCACCTTCCGGCCGTCGAGCCAGACCTCGCTGCCGGGCAGGATGCCGCGGCCGTGCGGGGTGGCGGCATACACGCGGACGGTGCCGCCGTGGAGCGCGCCCACGCGCGCGTAGCGCAGCACGCCGACGACGCCCGCCGCGAGCGCGAGCAGCGCGACGACGCCGATCCGCAGGTCCCGCCAGGAGGTCGCACGCGCCATACGGTTGAGGTCCGCAAGTGATGGACCACGCCCGCGACGCCGCCTTGACCCCGCTCAACGCACGAGCCGGGGCCGCGGGGCCGCCGCGGCCGGGCGGGGCGGGCGTTCCCCTGGGGGGACGGGCGGGGCCGCCCCGCCTTCCCCCCCCACCCCGCCGGGCGGGGCGCCGCGCCACCGGGCCCCCGGCTCGGGACGTCATGACACGTGTCGGCACGTCAGGGCACGCGACCGACGGTGAAGACTCGCACGCGCGTGGCAGGATTCGAACCTGCGACCTTCGCCTCCGGAGGGCGACGCTCTATCCAACTGAGCTACACGCGCAATCGCGACGCAAACACGAACGGGCGCCGGAGCGCCCGTGGTGGCGTCGAGGGATCGCCGGCTGGCGCCGACCATCCCTCCGCACCCGTGGGGACGGGCACGTCGTAGGGTAACCCGGGCCCGGGAGCGGAGCAAGAGGCCCGTCCGCGGCATGGCGCGGCCCCAGGCGCGGCCCGAGGTTGACGATTCCCGAACGTTGCGCGACGCCCGCTCCGCGAACCCGCCTGCGAGCATGGGGTAGGGGCGCGAACGTGGCGCCCCGGTCCCAACGCCGGGCCGCGTCCGCGCGTTGGTCGAAGAGGTGGTGCCGTGCCGGTCGCAGGGCCGGTCGAAGAGCGTCCGTTCGCGTCCCCGAGACCTCCATGCTCGCCGCCATCGATTCCGTGCTCGAGCTGCTGCTCAAGTACCGGCCGGCGCTCTTCGCGCAGGGGCGGCTCGCGTTCGACGCGCCGAATCGGGTCGCGGTCGCGCTGACGATCGGGGGCGTGCTGCTGGCCGCGCTCGTCGCGTGGACGTACGCCCGAGCGCGCGGCGCGGCGACGCCGCGCGACCGGGCGCTGCTCACGGGGCTGCGCGTCGCGGCGCTCGCGGTGCTCGTCGCCTGCCTGCTGCGCCCCGTGCTCGTGCTCGCGGCCGCCGTGCCGCGCCGCAACACGGTGGCGATCCTCGTGGACGACTCGCGCAGCATGCGCGTGCGCGACTGGGACGGCCGCGCGCGCGCGGACGCGGCGGCGCGGCTGCTCGCGCCCGAGGCGCCGCTGCGCCGCGCGCTCGAGGCGCAGTTCGGCGTGCGCATCTACCGCTTCGCGGAGCAGGCCGCGCGCGTCGACAGCCTGGGCGCGCTGACCTTCGCCGGCGACCGCACGCGGCTCGGCGCCGCGCTCGACCGGCTGCGCGAGGACCTGGACGGCGTGCCGCTCGCGGGCGTCGTCGTCCTCTCCGACGGCGCCGACGGCGCGCCCACCGCGCTCGGCGACGCGGTGCTGTCGGCCCGCGCGCGCGGCACGCCGGTGTTCGCGATCGGCGTCGGCTCGCCCGCCGCCACGCGCGACGTCGAGGTGGCGCGGGTGGAGGCGCCGCGCTCCGTGCTGCAGGGCTCCGCGCTGACGCTGAACGTCGTGCTCGAGCACCGCGGGCTGGCGGGCACCACCATCCCGGTGACCGTGGAGGCCGAGGGCGGCCACCTGATCGCGCGGCGCGAGGTCACGCTGCCGGCGTCGGGCGATGCGCTGCCGGTGCAGCTCAACGTGCCGATGCCCGACGCGGGCGCGCGGCGCCTCACGGTGCGCGTGCCGCGGCAGCGCGACGAGACGCTGGCCGAGAACAACGAGCGCACGCTGCTGGTGGACGTGCGCGACGCGCCGGAGCGCATCCTCTACTTCGAGGGCGAGCCGCGCTTCGAGGCGAAGTTCCTGCGCCGCGCGGTCGCGGACGACGAGCGGCTGCGCCTCACCGTCCTGCAGCGCACGGCCGAGGGGAAGTATCTGCGGCTCGGCGTCGCGGACAGCCTGGACCTGATCGGCGGCTTCCCCACGACGCGCGAGGCGCTCTTCGCCTACCGCGGCATCATCCTCGGCAGCGTCGAGGCGAGCGCGTTCACCGCGGAGCAGCAGCGCATGCTGGTGGACTTCGTCAACGTGCGCGGCGGCGGACTGCTGTTCCTGGGCGGGCGCCGCGCGTTCGCCGAAGGCGGCTACGCGGGGACGCCGCTGGAGGAGGCGATGCCGGTGGTGCTCGGGGCGCGCGCGCCGGCATCGGACGACGCGCCGGTGCCCGCGGTGGAGGTGACCGTGCGTCCGACGCCCGCGGGCCTCGCACACGCGCCGCTGCAGCTGGCCGCCGACGAGCGGGCGTCGGTGGCGCGCTGGGGCACGCTGCCGCCGCTCACCGCGGTGAATGCGCTCCGCAGCGTGCGGCCGGGCGCGTCGGTGCTGCTCACCGGCACGGCGCCCGACGGCGAGCGGCGCGTGGTGCTGGCGACGCAGCGCTTCGGCCGCGGGCGCACGGCGGCGCTGGCCGTGCAGGACTCGTGGCTGTGGCAGATGCACGCCACGATTCCCGTCGAGGACCAGACGCACGAGCTGCTGTGGCGCCAGATGCTGCGCTGGCTCACCGCCGACGTGCCGGACGCGCTGGAGCTGGCGTCGTCGATCGAGCGGCCGGCGCCGGGCGAGGAGACGGTGCTGCACGCGACGGTGCGCGACTCGCTGTTCGTGCCGGTGAACGGCGCGACGGTGGTGGCGGAGGTCATGGCGCCGTCGGGCGCGCGCAGCGAGCTGCCGCTGGAGTGGGGCGTGTCGCGCGACGGCGAGTACCGCGCGGCCTTCACGCCGCGCGAGGCCGGCGTGCACCAGCTGCGCGTGCTGCACCGCGCCGGCGGGGCGGAGCGCGCATCGCCGATCGCCTACGTCGAGGCCGCGCCGTCGCGCGAGGAGTACTTCGGGGCCGGCCTGCGCGCCGACCTGCTGCGGCGCATCGCGACCGAGACCGGAGGGCGCTACTACACGCCGGAGACGGCGGGCACGCTCGCCGAGGACCTGCGCTACGCGCGCGCCGGCGTGACGGTGGCCGAGCGCAAGGAGCTGTGGGACATGCCGCTGACGTTCCTGCTGCTGGGCGGCCTGCTCGCCGGCGAGTGGGCGTACCGTCGGCATCGGGGGCTCGCGTGAGGGCGCGCGCGCTCACACGGCGCGTGCTGCTCGCGCTCGCCGGGTTCGCGAGCGCGGCGCGGTCGGCGTCGGCGCAGCGCGCGCCGCGCACGCACGTCGTCGTGATCGCGGGCGCCACCGGCGAGCCCGCGTACGCGGCGTCGTTCCAGGAGGCGGCGCTGGCCGTGGTGGACGCGGCGCGCACGCGCTTCGGCGTCGCGGCCGAGGATATCGCGTACCTCGCGGAGGATCCGGCGCGCGCGCCGGGGCGCGTCACGGCGCGCTCGACGCGCGAGGAGGTCGCGCGCACGCTCGGCCGCGTCGCGGCGCGCGCGACCCCGGGCGACCAGGTGTGGATCGTCCTCATCGGCCACGGCAGCGCGCAGGGCGAGGTGTCGCGCTTCAACCTGCCGGGGCCGGACCTCACGGCGTCGGACTTCGCGCGCATGCTGGAGCCGCTGGCGCGGCAGCGCGTGGCGTTCGTGAACGCGTCGAGCGCGAGCGGCGACTTCGTGAAGGCGCTGGCCGGTCCGGGGCGCGCAGTCGTGACGGCGACCAAGTCGCCCACGGAGCGGAACGCGACGCGCTTCGCGCACCACTTCGCGACGGCGCTCGGGACGCCCGGCGCCGACGTCGACAAGGACGGCGGCGTCTCGCTGCTGGAGGCGTTCGCGTTCGCCAAGCGCGAGGTGGCGCGCGCGTACGAGACGGAGAACCGGCTGCTGACCGAGCACGCGCAGCTGGACGACGACGGCGACGGCGTCGGCAGCGCGGACCCGACCGCGACCGCCGGCGACGGCCGCCTCGCCGCGGCGCTCGTGCTCGGCGTCGCCGGCAGCGGCGGTGGCGGCGCGCTATCGGACCGCGAGCGCGCGCTGGAGCAGCGGGTGACGGCGCTGCGCGCCCGCCGCGCGTCGCTCGATTCCGCAACGTACTGGACGCAGATGGAGGCGGCGCTGGTGGAGCTGGCGCGCGCCTCGCGCGCCGCCCGTGGCGGCGCGGGGGCACGGCCATGAGGACGCGGATGCGCGGGACCCTGGGAGGCGGGCTGCTCGCGATCGGCGCGCTGACGATGCCGGCGGCGCTGCACGCGCAGGCCGACGCGCTGGCCCGCGGCACCGCCGCGCTGCGCGCGGGCCGCTACGAGGAGGCGATCAACACGCTCTCGGGCGTCGCGAGCCGCGACCCCGCGCCCACCGCTCGCCGGCTGCACGTGCGCGCGCTGCTGGAGGTGGGGCGCGACGTCGAGGCCGACGCCGCCGCGCGCCGGTACGCCGCCGATCCCGCCGCGGGCGACGCGCTGCAGGGCACGCTGGGCGACGTGCTGACACATCGCGGTGCCGTGCGCGAGGCGCGCGCGGCGTACGAGCGCGCGCTGGCGCAGCGGGCGTCCGACTCGCTGGAGGTGCGCGTCGCGCTCGCGGCGCTGCTGGACGAGGCGGGCGATCGCGCGGCCGCGCGCACGCACTGGCTGCGCGTGGCGTCGGCCGCGGAGGGCGGGCGGCCGAGCGCGTCGCAGTGGGTGGCCATTGGCGAGGCGCAGCACCGTCTGTCGCAGACCGAGCCGGCGCGCGTGCGGCAGGCGCTGCGCGCGTTCGCCGCGGCGGTCGCCGCCGACGCGGGCGATCCCGAGCCGCGGCTGCGCGAGGGGGCGCTCTTCCTGGAGAAGTTCAACGCGCCCGAGGCCCGGACGTCGTTCGAGAGCGTGCTGCGCGCGAACCCGCGCGATCCGCGGGCGCTGCTGGGGCTCGCGCGCATCCGGCAGTTCGACGGCGCGCCCGGGGCCGCCGCGCTGGCCGACTCCGCGCTGAAGACCAACCCGCGCCTTCCCGAGGCACACCTGCTGCTCGCGGGCACGCACCTGGAGGCCGAGGATTACACGCGTGCCGAC
>CBHYLO010000105.1:0-10055 GCA_966128675.1 uncultured bacterium
TCCGGATGGAGCGGATGAGACGGATCGCTCCGCGTGGCGGCGGCGCTCCGTGCACCGAGAGGAGCGATCCGCAGGATCCGTCTCATCCGGAGCATCCGTAGCCCTCCCACAGGCCGACAGGCCCGGCGCGCGGGGTTCCGCACGACATGAGACGGGATGACAGGATGACCAGGAGGCTCCGCACCGGCGCATCGAACGTCGCGCCACGCGGAGCCTCCTCGTCATCCGGTCATCCTGTCGAAGCACTTCGCCGTCGGGACCCGCAGCCCGCAGCCCGCAGTCGTCGTCAGATGCCGCTCGTCGCCCGCCGCATCTCGGCCGCCGCGCGGACGCGCGCCGCGAACGCGCGCGCGGCCACCGGGTCGAAGCGGTCGTGCCGGCCGTGCGCGCCGGTCACGTTGATGCGCGTGCCGTCGTGGCCGGTGAGCAGCACGTGGCCGGCCGCGTCCACCTGCACGTCGGCGACGCGGCGCAGGTCGCAGCGCACCGCGCGATCCGGCGCGGCGCGGCGGAAGTTGGCCAGGAAGCTCGCGACCAGGCGGGCGACGCGCGCCTGCCGGACCGGCGCCGCGTAGGTCTCGCGCGCGACCCCGTCGTCGGTGAGCTGCGCGACCACCGCGTCGCCGGTCAGCAGGAGCGCGGCGGCGCCGTCGCGGCTGACGAGCGTCTCGGTCGCCAGGTGCATCGGCAGCCGCGGGACCATCATCCACGCCGCGGCCTCCTCCGCCTGCTCGATCGGGAGGACGCTCGGCTGCGCCCCCAGGAGCGGGGCGGCGGTGGCGAACAGGGCGAGGGCCAGGGTGCAGCGGCGGGCGAGGCGCATGCGGACGGCTCCGGAAGGGCGACGGACAACGCTGCTGTCCATCAGACAGCAGGACCCCCCGGAACGGTTGCGCGTCATCGGCACGGGATCGCGCTCACCGGACGCTGACGTGGGACGCGCCGCCGCGCGCGGTCAGTCGGGCGCGACCCAGCCCGCCGCCACGGCGTCGTCGATGGCGGCCTGCACCGCGGGCAAGATGGCCGCGAGCCCCGCCGCGATGGGCGCCATGCGACGCCTGACGGCCGAGCGCGCGACGCCGTGCTCGCGCCAGGTGCCGCCCTCCGTCGCCAGGTTCAGCAGCAGCGGCGCCAACCGGTCGAGCGCGTTGGCGTAGCGCGCGTCGGGCGTCTCGCCCGCGTCGAACTCCTCCCACAGCGCGCGCAGCCGCTCGCCGCCGGGGATCAGCGCGTAGAGCCGGTCGGCCGCCAGGCGCTCGCGGGCGTCGCGGTCGGTGAGCCCGACGGCGTCGAAGGCGAAGGTGTCGCCGGCGTCGATCTCGACCAGGTCGTGGACGAGGAGCATGCGCACCACGCGGTCGACGTCGGTCCCGGGCGGCGCGAGGTCCGCGAGCACGAGCGCGAGCGTCGCGACGTGCCACGAGTGCTCGGCCGAGTTCTCGCGGCGCGAGCGGTCGGCGAGCCAGGTGCGCCGCTCGACGCCCTTGAGCCGGTCGATCTCGAGCGCGAAGGCGAGGCGCGGGACGAGCGGCGCGAGGGCGGGATCCGCGGCGAGGCGGGTGGTGAGCATGGCGGGAAGATACGACGGCGTGGCCCACGTCGCCTTCCAGGCCCGTATAGATTGCGCGGATGCTGAACCCATGGCACGACCTGCCGCCCGGCATCCATCCGCCCGACCAGGTCACGGCGATCATCGAGATCCCGGCGAAGAGCCGCAACAAGTACGAGCTGTGCAAGGACTCGGGGCTGCTCCGCCTCGACCGCGTGCTCTACTCGGCGGTGCACTATCCCGGCGACTACGGCTTCATCCCGCGCACGCTGCACGAGGACGGCGACCCGATGGACATCCTGGTGCGCATCCAGGAGCCCACGTTCCCGGGCTGCCACATCGACGCGCGCCCCATCGGCGTGCTGCGCATGCTCGACAAGGGCGAGCCCGACGACAAGATCCTGGCGGTGCCGATGCACGACCCGCATCACCAGGAGTACTTCGACATCGCCGACCTCCCGGGGCACTACCTGAAGGAGGTCGAGCACTTCTTCCACATCTACAAGGACCTCGAGGGGAAGCGCGTCGAGATCCTCGGGTGGGAGAAGAGCGACTCGGCGATGCGGCTGATCGAGGAGTCGATCGCGCGCTACGAGGCCAAGTACGGCGTGCGCGGCCCCGCACCCGACGCCGCCGCGCCCGTGCTCGCGCGCTGAGGGCGGTCCGCGGCGATCAGCGGGCGCGCGCGCGACGCGCCGCCCGCTTCGCCTCCCGCCACGCCAGCTTGAACGGCGCGCCGGGCGGCAGGTCCGGCGACGCGCGGCGGACCGTCAGCTCCGCGAAGGCGGCCGAGCCGCGCAGGCGGACGATCGGGCCCGCGCCGCGCGCGGGCGTCGTGTCGTCCGTGACGCTGCCCATCACCGGCCCGACGTTGAGGTCCAGCACCGCGTCGGGAGGCAGGAGCACGCGCACGGTCGAGAAGTAGGCCTCGACCTCGAGCTCGACGCCGTCGCGGAGCACCGCGGTCCGGAGGTCGAAGGTGACCTCGGAGAAGACGGCCAGCGTCTCGACGCGCGCGCCCGGCGTCCAGCTCCCGCCCATCGTGCGCTGCCCGAAGATGCACGAGAGCCGCTCGGCGCGGGCCGGCGCGGCCTGGAACGGGAGCGCGGCGGGCGCGGGAGCGGTCCGCGCCACCGCCGCGGCGCGCGGCGTCCCGAGGTCCGCCACCAGCGCCTCGGCCGCGGCCGGCGTGAGGGTGCCGTAGAGCCGGTCGAGCCGCATCTCGAACTCGCCCGTCGACAGCGTGTCGTCGGCGTAGCGGTCCGTGAGGAGCCGGATGGCGCGCTCGCGGGCGTCGGCCAGCGGCACCGGGGCCGGCGGCAGGGGGGCGGTCGGGGTACGGGCGTCGCTCATGGGGCGTCCTACGCAGGAGGGGGCGCGGGAGTGTCGCCCGCGCCCCCTCGATTTCCGCGGCGCCGGCCGGCGCTCAGGCGGCGCTCAGACCGCGTGGTCGCGCCGCGCCCCCCGGCCCGGCTGGGGCTGGACCGCACCGCTCCCCGGCGCCTCGGGGGCGCGCGGGAGGAAGAGCTGGTCGTAGAGCACCGCGGCGATCACGCCGCCCACGATCGGGCCCGTCCAGTAGATGACCTGCCCCTCGTAGATCGCGCTCGCGACGGCCGGCCCGAAGGTGCGCGCCGGGTTCAGCGAGGCGCCCGTGAGCGGCGCGAAGGCCAGCATGTCGGCGACGACGATGAGCCCGATCGCCAGCCCGCCGAGCTTGGGCGCCTGCGGGTCGACCGCGGTGCCGAAGACGGCGAAGACGAGGAAGAAGGTCGCGATCGCCTCGATCAGGAACGCCTGCCCACCGTCGATGGCCAGCGCGATGGACGACGTCGTCCCGCGCGCCGCGGCGAAGATGTCGTCGGGGAAGGTCGCCTTGAGCAGGTACGCGGCCACCATCGCCCCGACGAGCTGGGCGACGACGTAGAGCGCGGCCATCATCGGCTGGATGCGCCGCGTGACGAGGAAGCCGAGCGTGACCGCGGGGTTGAAGTGCCCGGAGATCCGCAGCGTCGCCGTCACCAGCACGGCGTAGACGATGCCGTGGGCGAGGGCGACGGTCAGCAGGTTGCCCGCGCCCTGCTGGGCCATCATCATCGCGCCCCCGCCGACGTAGACGAGGGCGAAGATCCCGATGAACTCCGCGAAGAAGTGCCGCAGCGCATCGCGCATCCGCGCGTCCTCCGTTGAGGGTGGCGTCGCCGCGCGGAGGACCGTCTACCCGTCCGCGCGTTGCATCACGAGGCTGGCGTTGATCCCGCCGAAGCCGAAGCTGTTCGAGAGCGCGACGTCCACCTGCGCCGCGCGCCCCGTGCGCGGAACGTAATCGAGGTCGCAGCCGGCGTCGGGCTCGGCCAGGTTGATGGTGGGCGGCAGCCAGTCGCGCGAGAGCGCCAGCGCCGTGATCGCCGCCTCGAAGGCGCCCGAGGCGCCCAGGGCGTGGCCGTAGTAGCCCTTGGTGCTGCTGACCGCCAGCCGCGGCGCGTGCTCCTCGAACACCTGCTTGATCGCGCCGGTCTCGGTGGGGTCGTTGAGCGGCGTCGAGCTGCCGTGCGCGTTCACGTACTGCACCTCGTGCGGCGCCAGGTGCGCGTCGGCCAGCGCGAGGCGGATCGCGCGCGCCGCCTGCCGGCCGTCGGGGCGCGGGGCGGTCATGT
Source organism: uncultured bacterium (assembly GCA_966128675.1). Taxonomy (GTDB): domain Bacteria; phylum Gemmatimonadota; class Gemmatimonadetes; order Gemmatimonadales; family Gemmatimonadaceae; genus Roseisolibacter. Next base: position 4,207 of record CBHYLO010000105.1, read on the forward strand.
GGTGCGCGTCGTTCGTCATCCCGAAGCCGGACACCTCGGCGTAGACGCGGGCGCCGCGGGCCAGCGCGCGCTCGCGCTCCTCGAGCACGAGCACCGCGCCGCCCTCGCCCATCACGAAGCCGTCGCGGTCGCGGTCGAAGGGGCGCGACGCCGAGCCCGGGTCGTCGTTGCGCGTGCTCATCGCGCGGATGACGGCGAAGGCGCCGAAGCACAGCGGGTGCAGCGGCGCCTCGGAGCCGCCCGCGATCATCACGTCGGCGTAGCCGTCGCGGATCTGCCGGAAGCCCTCGCCGATGGCGATGGTGCCCGACGCGCAGCTCATCGCGTTCGTGGCGTTCGGCCCCATCACGCCCAGCTCGATGGCGATGTTGCAGCTCGCCGCGCCGCCGAAGACGGTGAGCGCGAGCAGCGGGTTGAGCCCCTTCGCGCCGTGCTTCAGGAAGTCGTGGATCTGCGTCTCCGCGTAGCCGACGCCGCCCAGCGCGGTGCCCATCATCGCGCCCACGCGCTCGCGGTCCTCGGCCTCGAGGTCGATGGCCGCGTCGGCGAGCGCCTGCTGCGCGCTGACGACCGCGAACTGGCTGAAGCGGTCGAGCCGCTTCGCGCGCTTGGCCTCGATGTGGTCGGTGACGACGAAATCGTCCACCTGCGCGGCGATCTGGCTGCGCCAGAGGGACGGGTCGAAGCGCGTCAGCGTGGCGACGGCGCTCCGCTCCGCGCGAAGACCCGCCCACAGCCCGTCGGCGGTGAGGCCGATGGGCGTGATGGCGCCGATGCCGGTGACGACGACGCGACGATGCATGAGAGCTCGATGAAGCGAGGAGGCGATGCGGCGGAAGCCGGGACGGCGGACGACGATGGAGCGTGGGACGGTGAAGCGTGAACCGGTCAGGCGTGCGGATTCGATTCGGCCACCTTCGCGAGGCCGGCGAGCGTGCGCGACGCGATGCCGTGCACGAAGACGGGGCCGATGACCGCGACCGCGGCGGCGGTGCCGATGAGCGGCCAGCGCGGGCCGTCCCAGACGTGCACGATCCGGACGCGCGTGTGCGCGTCGTCGCCGGGCGCGGCGCGCTCGAACGTCCACTCGACGTCCATGCCCGCGGTGATGCCGTCCACGTGGCGGTACCGCACGCTCGGCGCCTGCTCGTCCACGGACATCTGCGACAGCCACCACGTCGGCCAGTTGAGCGACCCGAACGGGCGGTTGGCCGACATCTCCACCAGCCCGCCGCCGTCGCGCGTGCGCACGCGGAAGCGCACGAAGCGGTAGTGCGGCAGGTGGCGCGGCCAGTCCTCGACGTCGCGCGCCAGCGCGAAGATGCGCGCGATGGGCGCGGCGACGATGGCCTCGTCGACGGTCACCATCGAGCGCGTCATGGGCATGCGCCCCAGCTCGTAGGGCCGGCGCGCCTTGTCGGGCCGCGCGGCCGCCCGGTCGGTTGGCGGAGTGGTCATGCGCGCAAAGGTGCGCCGGCGCGCGGCGCGTCGGCAGTGGGGACGGCGTCGCGCGGCGGCGTCCAGCTGGCCACGAGCCGCCAGCCCAGGCGGCGCCGCACGTCGGGCGCGTCGGCGCCGGCGGCGCGCGCCAGCGCGTCGAGCTCCGCCGCGGTGAAGCCGCGCCGCACCGACACCACGCCGTCGTGCCGCGTGATGGCGTGGAAGCCGAGCGGCCACGAGGCGAGCCAGAAGCCGCCGGCGGCGAGCCACGAGCGCCGCAGGTCGCCGACGATCACGCGCGCGCGCGCCACGCGCGAGAGCTCGCGCAGCAGCCGCGCGGCGTCGGCCTCGGCGAAGTGGTGCAGCAGCTGCGACGCGGTCACCACGTCCACGCTCGCGTCGGCGAAGGGCAGCCGGAAGCCGTCGCCGACGATCGCGTGGCCCACGCGCGCCCGGCTGGCGCGCGCCAGCGGCTCGCTCAGCTCCAGCCCCAGAGTCTCGAGGCGCACGCCGCGCCGCCGGGCCAGCCGCCGCGCGTGGAACGGGATGTCGCCGACGCCGGTGCCGACGTCCAGCAGCGTCGCCGCGCGGTCCGTGGGCAGCCCCGGCATCGCCGCGTCGAGCGCGCGCAGCACCGCGCGCCGCCCGCCGAACAGGGTGTTGGAGCGCGCGACGTCGCGCAGCGAGCGCACGACCGTCGCGCCGTCGATGCCCGGCTCGTCCAGGTACTCGCGGCCGCGGATGCGGGCGGGCGTCAGCATGCGGCCACGGGGCGTCAGCGCTCGAGCGTGGCGTAGCCGCTGCGGTAGTACAGCAGCGGGCGCTCGTGGCGCGTGCCCACCGCCTCGACGTGGCCGACGACGATCGTGTGGTCGCCGCCCGGATGCCGCGCCACCACGCGGCACTCGAGCCACGCCAGCACGTCGTCGAGCACCGCGACGCCGAGCGCGCCGCGCGTGTAGCCGACGCCGTCGAAGCGGTTGGGCGGATCGCCCGACGCGAAGCGGCGCGACAGCGCCTCCTGGCCGGCGGACAGCACGTTGACCGCGAGCGGCGTCCCGTCGACCAGCAGGTCGTGCATCGTCGCCGAGCGGTCGATGCACGCCAGCACGAGCGGCGGCTCCAGCGACAGCGAGCAGAACGCGCTCACCGTCATGCCGTGGTCGCGGCCCTGCGCGTCGAGCGCGGTGACGATCGTGACGCCGGAGGCGAAGCGACCGAGCACGCTGCGGAAGGCGTCCGGGTCGACGGCGGGGCGGGGGAGCACGAGGTCCGGCGCGGCGCCGTCGAGCGGCAGCCGGCTGGACGGATCGGAGGGCGCGATCATCGTTGGAAGGTAGCGGCCCGCGCCGCGGTGCCGCCGGCATGCGTGCCGAACAGCTCCCACAGGTAGCGGGCGTTGAGCACGGCGGCCGGCGGGACGATGTCGCCCGCGACGCCCACCAGCAGGTCGGCGAGGTCGCGCCGGCGCGACAGCGCGCGCGCCGCGCGGTTCACGAGCATCGGGTGCGCGACGGAGAGCGCGATCAGCCGCTCGACGGTCCACTTGCCGCGGAACTCGCGCCGCCGCGCCGCGTCGTAGGCGGCCAGCGCCCGCGCGGCGCGCCGCTCGTCGGCGTGCGCCGCGTCCAGCAGCCGCGCCGCCTCCGCCGCGAACGGCGCCAGCAGCTCGCCGCCGCGCAGCGCGCTGTACATGCCCTCGCCGGTGAACGGGTCAAAGAAGTCGGCCGCGTCGCCCACCAGCGCCGCGCCCGGCGCGTGCGCGCGGCGCGCGTGGCTCGCGAACGGCCCCGTCGCGCGCACGGGCGACACGCGCTCGGCCTGCGCGAAGCGCGGCGCGAGCTGCGGCGCGCGCGCCAGCCACGCGTCCAGGAACGCCGCCGGCGACCCGTGCTCGGCCAGCCCGCGCCGCGCCACGCCGGCCGGCGCGACCATCGCGACGTTCGTCACGCCGTCGCCGACGTCCGCGATGCCCACGAAGCCGTCGCGCTCGACGTGCATCTCGCCCAGCAGGCCGACGCCGGGCAGGCCGCGCACGTGGCACTGGAAGGCGAGGCGCCGCGGCCACGGCAGGCGCGCGCCGAGGGCGAGCCGCCGCGCGACGACGGAGCGCAGGCCGTCCGCGCCGACGACGAGCGCGGCGCGCAGCTCGCGCGTCGTCCCGTCGGCGTCGAGCACGCGCACGCCGGTCGCGCGCCCGCGCGTGCCGTGCGCGCGCAGCACGTCCACCACGCGCGCGCCCTCGTGCACGCGGGCGCCGGCCGCGCGCGCCCGCTCGACGAGGATCGCGTCGAGCGTGCGGCGCCGGACGGCGAGGCAGCGGTCGCGGTAGCCGCGGAAGCCGTGCGCCGCCGCGTACTCGCCGTGGATCACGTCGCCCGACGGCGCGCGGACGAGCATGCCCGTCAGCTGCGCCGCCGACGCCTCGACCGCCTCGAGCGCGCCCATCTGCGCGAGGATGCGCGACGCCTGCGGGCTCAGGCACTCCGCGCAGGTCTTGTCGCGCGGGAAGCGCGCGCGGTCGAGCACGAGCACGTCGAGGCCGCGCGTGGCGAGCTGCCACGCCGCGGACGCCCCGCCCGGTCCTCCCCCGACGACGATCACCTGTGCCGCCCGCGTCATCGCGCCCCTGTCCGCATCGCCACCCCTCCTCACCAGTTCAGCCGGTCCGCGCGACCGCCAGCGCCGCCAGCGCGCCCGCCACCGCGCCCACCACCCCGCAGAGCACGTTGACCGCGTCGTTGCCCAGCCCGGGCACGCCGCCCGCGCGCTCCGTGCGCGCGCCGCAGTCGTGCTCTGCGCGCTCCGTGCCCACGGCGCAGCGCGGGCACCAGCGGCGCTCCTGGAACGCCGCGCCGGCCAGCGTGTCGGCCACCGCGCCCGCGACGCCGCCCACCAGCGCGCCCACGGCCGCGGCGCCCGCGTGGCCCGCCGCGACGAGCGCGAGCGCGATGAGCGCCGCGCCGGCCAGCATCGCCAGCGTGCCCGGCGTCGAGACCGCGCCGGAGGTGCCCGGCGGCACCGGCCGCCAGCCGCGCAGCGACCGCGGGGCGCCGCGGGCGAGCGTGCCGATCTCGGTCGCCCACGTGTCGGCGGTCGCCGCGGCGATCGCGCCGGCGGCCGCGCCCGACCAGGCGACGGTCCACGACGCTGGCCAGTCGAGCGCCCACGGGCCGGCCCCGGCGAGCGCGGTCACGGCGTAGAGGCCGCCGTTGGCGAGCACCTGCGCCGCGTCGCGCGCGCCGCCCTTGGCGATCACGCCGCCGGTGCGCGCGGCCTTCTCGCGCCCGCGCCAGCGCGAGAGCGCGGTGCCCGTCCCGAAGAAGAGCAGGAGCAGCGCGCCCCACGTCCAGCCGGCGGCCATGCACGCGGTGCCGACGCCCACCGCGGCGACCGCGCCGCCGCGATCGAGCGCGCCGGCGCGGCGCGCGCCGAACGCGATGACCAGGGCGATCCCGAGCCCGACGAGCGCGCGCTCGATCACGCGGAAACGGAATGGGACACGGCGAGGTGAGCGGGGAGGGTCGCGCAATCTGCGCGGCGCCCCGCGTCCGCGGCAGCCGGCGGCGGATGAGCGCGGTGTCGGGGGCGGAAGTTCCCCGGCGGACTTGGGCGGTCGGTGATCCGGAACACGGCGCGCGCCCGCGCGCCAGTGCTTGAACGGCACGGCCTAGTCTGGTAGCTTCGGCAGCCCGCTTCACGTCTCGCCTGACCATGGCTGCACCGGTCGACGCCCTCCTCCCGCTCAGCCTCCTCGAGGGCGTCCGCGCCGTCGACCGGCCCATCGAAGACCCCGAGACCGAGTTCGTCGCCGAGCTGCGCAACAAGCGGCTCGGGCTGAGCGACACGGTCCTGGCGCAGATCCGCCGCTACGCCGAGGCGGTGCGCCGCGGGCAGCGGACCACCACGGACGAGGTCGTCGCGCTCGCGCGCCTGATCGACCGCCGCCCGGACGCCGAGGTGGTCTTCCGCGAGGCCGGCCGCTTCCTGGCGCAGCGCGCCTACCGGACGATCGGCGGCACGGCGCGCCGTGGCGTGCGCGCGCTGCCGCGCTTCATGGCGCGCCCGCTGGCCGCCCGCCAGGCGCGGCGCATCGCCCGGCGCTACCTGGGCGGGCGCGTCGAGCGCGCGGGCACCGCGCTCGTGCTGGAGGTCCCGCGCCCGCTGACCGTCGACGGCACGGGCGACGGCGCCGGCTGCGCGTTCTACGAGGCGGGCTTCGGCGAGCTGCTGCGACTCCTGGTGGGCCGGGCCGACGTGGTGGAGCACGAGCGCTGCTCCGCGAGGGGCGAGGGGCGGTGCCGGTGGCGGATCGAGTTCCCCTGAGGGGCGCAATCGGGCGGAGGACCGAGGGGCGGGGGGCGGGACCGCGGGGGCCGCGGGCGCGGGGGGCGGGGGGGGGGGCCCCG
>CBHYLO010000106.1:0-10048 GCA_966128675.1 uncultured bacterium
CTACGCCAACGGCTGGCGCGAGCGCGGCGGCGACTGGAAGCCGCCCGCGGGGCTCGTGCAGCGCCGCATCGATGCGACCAACGGGCTGCTGGCGAGCGAGTGGTGCCCGTGGACGCGCGACGAGTGGTTCCGCGCGGGCACCGAGCCCACGGACCACTGCCCGGAGCACCTCGCGCCGGCGGAGCCGGAGCCCGTGTGGCAGGAGCTGCCGCCGCAGATCGGCGAGAAGGTGGAGGAGGGCGCGAAGAAGGCGGGCAGCAAGCTGAAGCGCGCGCTAGGGAAGATCTTCCGCTGGTAACCGGACGGCGGGCTGGGGACAGCGGATCGACGGTCGCTCGGGACACGCCGTCGTCCAGACCCGCAGCCCGCAGCCCGCAGCGCGTCTATCGTTTCCCCAGCGCCGTCGCCGGCAGGAGCAGGAAGTCCTGCGTCAGCACCGCGCCCGCGTCCGCGCGGCCGGTCCACGGCTCGCTGGCCGCGCTGCCGCGCCGCGCGCGCAGCTGGACGTCGGCGCCGGCGGGCAGGTCGCACACGCGGTAGTGCCCGCGGCCGTCGCTGCGCACCGTGCGGCGCTCCTTCCAGTCCGCCGGCCACTCCGCCAGCCGCCACTCGACGTCGATCGAGGCGTCGGCGATGTCGCGCAGCGCGGGCGCGTCGCCGCGCTTGGCCGCGTGCCACGCGCGCACCACGCCGGCCATGAGGGGCGCCGTCGTGTCGGCCGCCGCGCCGCCGCAGTGCAGCCGCCGCAGCGTGGGCGCCGACGGGATGGCCGCCTCCACGCGCAGCTCGCGGCCCGGCTGCAGCGAGAGGATCTGCGTCCACGCGAGGCCCAGCGACGCCGCGCGCGGGACCTCCACGCGCACCAGGAAGTCGCCGGCGCGCGGCACCTCGAGGTAGAACTCGCCCTCCGCGTTGACGAGCGCCTGGTACGGCGTCGAGAGGACGACGAGCCGCCCGTCGGTCATGGGGCGCCCGCCGGCCGAGCTGTCGACGAGCGTGCCCGCGAGCACCGTGGCGCCGAGCGCGTCGCGCCGCGCGCCGGGCACGATCGCGCGGCCGCCGACCTCGGTCAGCCCGACGACCGTGCTGACCTCGCGCTCGTCGCGCACCGTCGGCGCGTGCAGCGACGACGTCGTGCCGCGCACGTAGCTCACCGTGTCCTCGGTGGGCATCGAGATCATCCACCGGTCCACGAACCACGCGCCGTTCGGGAGGCGGCCGAACGCGACGCGCCCGCCCGCGCGTCCGGCCGGCACGTTGGCCGGCGGGTCCGTGTACTCGAACTCGAAGTCGCGCAGCTCGAACGACGCGGTGTCGATCCAGAGCGTGCCCCGCACGTCCGCGCGCTTGGCGCCGCGCCGCGGCACCGGCTCGATGGCGAGGCCGAGCTGGCCCGCGCGCCCGGTCGGCGGCGTGACGGCGCGCAGGCAGTGCGACTCCAGGAACGCGTCCGACAGCAGCACCTCGGCGTCCGGCGCGTAGTAGACGAGCGAGTCGCTGCCGGCCGCCGACATCGCCGGCTCGATGAAGCCGCGCGCGCCGAGGTCCGCGACGTCCATGCTGCGGAACTGCTGCAGCTCCGACGTCGCGACCGTCCACGTCTCGGTGCGCACGGTCTTGCGGTCCGGGGCGACGACGCGCGTGAAGCGCGCGAGCCGCAGGTCCTGCTGCTCGCGCGACTCGCCGAGCGCGGTGCCGGTGAGCGCCTTGCGCGCCTCGTCCCACAGGCGGGCGGCGATCTCGCCCTCCGCGGGGCGCACGCGGCAGCGCTCGCGCGCGGTGACCTGCACGGCCGACAGCCGCAGCGCGGCGCCGAGCGTGAGCGTCACCTGCGTCGTGTCGCCGGCGCGCAGCGCGAGCGCGGCCGACGTCGCGCTGGTGCTGCCGACGCGCTCCGCGCGCACCGTGTACGTGCCGGGCACGGGCGCCGCGAGCGTGAACCGGCCGGCGCTGTCGGTCAGCGCGCCCGTGCGCCGCGTCGCCGCGGAGTCCAGCAGCACGACGACCGCGTTCGGGAGCGGCGCGCCCGCGGCCGCGTCCAGCACCCGCCCCGCGACGGCCTGCGCGCCCGCGCCCGCGGGGAGCGCGAGGGCGGTGGCGGCCAGGACGAGGGGACGGCGAGGGAAGGGCATGCGCGTGGGATCCGGCGGGCGACGCGCCCTCCGATCGCGAAGCTGTCCCCGGCGTCCGAGGACGTCAACCGGCGCCGGTGCCGCCGTCCGCGGGCCCGCCGGCGGCGAACGGGCCGGCCGCGAGCGCCGCGGGCGGCACCACGGCGAGCAGCGCGTCGCGTGCCGTGCGGTAGTGCAGCGGGGCCCGCAGCCGCGCGAGCTCGCCGTCCATCGCCACGCGGCCCCACGGCCGGCGCAGGCGCAGCTCGCAGGCGTCCACCAGCGACACCTCGAGCGCGGGGTCGCTGGCGACGTGATTCAGCCCGCCGGCGGCCATGCGCGCCACCAGCGCGATCACGCCCCAGCGCGACGCCGTCTCGACGATCATCAGCTGCAGCGCGCGGCGGCCCGTCGGCACGCGCCCGCCCAGGTCGGGCGGGGCGAGCGAGCGCTCGCCGACCGCCACGAACACGAGCGGGCTGCGGAACTGCCGCTCCGCGTCGCCGGGGCGGTCGCCCTCGCGCACGACCACGGTGAAGGCGTGCAGGCGGAGCCAGGTCCAGAGGGTCGCCAGCAGCGTCGCCAGGTGGTAGCCGAGGTGCCACCGCTCCAGCCGCTCGCGCGTGCGCACGAACTGCACGTACGCGCCCGCGCTGCTCGTGTTGAGGAACAGCTCCCCGTTCAGCGTCGCGCCGTCCACCGGGCGCGCGGTGCCGCGGACCGCGCACTCCAGGCAGGCGGCGGCGTCGTCGGTCGGGAGCCCGAGGTCGCGCGCGAAGTGGTTGAGCGTCCCGCCGGGCAGCACGGCGAGCGCGGTGTCGCTGCCGGCGAGCGCGCGCGCGGCCAGCGTCACGGTCCCGTCGCCGCCGGCGACGACCACGCGCGGCGTCCCCCGCGCCACCTCGGCGCGCAGGGCGTCGGGGAGCTGCGCCGGCGCCACCTCGCGCAGCTCGAAGCGCGGGTCCTGCGCGATCGCCTCGCGCGCGGCCGGCGCGCTCCCGGCGGTCGGGTTGACGAAGGCGGGGATGCGGGCGCCGGTCGGCATGGCAGCGCCCGAATGCACGAATCGGGCGTGCGGGTGGGACCGTCGCGCCCTACTGCTCGCTCGCCGTGAGCCAGCGCGGCACGGCCGGCGGCTCGTACGCGGCCAGCCGCTCCAGCAGCCGCTCGGCGTCGTCGTCCACCACCAGCATCTGCCGGTGCGCGGGGCGCAGGAAGCCCTGCTCGACCATGTGGTCGACGAACGCCAGCAGCGGCGCGAAGTAGCCGTCGACGTTCAGCAGCGCGACCGGCTTCCCGTGGATGCCGAGGAGCCCCCACGTCCACACCTCGAACAGCTCCTCGAGCGTCCCGATGCCGCCGGGCAGCGCCACGAACGCGGCCGCGCGCTCCGCCATCAACGCCTTGCGCTCGTGCATCGAGTCGACGACGAGCAGCTCGCTCAGGCCCGTGTGGCCCACCTCGCGCTCCCACAGCCCGCGCGGGATGACGCCGGTGACGCGGCCGCCGTCCTCGAGCGCCGCGTCGGCGAGGGCGCCCATCAGCCCGCGCCGCGCGCCGCCGTAGACGAGGGCGACGCCGTGGCGCGCCAGCCGCGCGCCGAAGTCGCGCGCCGCCTCCATGAAGCGCTCGTCGACGCCGGGGCTGGAGCCGCAGAAGACGCAGACGCTGGCGAGGGAGCGCGGAGTCGCGGTATCGGGCATGGTCCCAAGGTAAGGCGGAGGACGGAGCGGCGGAGAACGATACCGCGGAGCACGATGGAGCGTGAAACGGTGGCGCGGACCTCTTGGCTCGAGGCCTGACGGTCGGAGGGTCCGCCGTATCGGTTCACGCCGTATCGTCCTCCGCTGCATCGTTCTCCGCTCCATCGTCCTCCGCTCGAACGCATCAGGTACGTGCCCGACACCACCGTCCCGCCCCCCGCGGCCACAGCGTACGCGCGCCGGCTCGGCCTCTTCTCCGCCACGATGCTCGTCGTCGGCGGGATCATCGGCTCCGGCATCTTCCTCAACCCCGCGGTCGTGGCGCGGCGCGCCGGCACCGCGGCGCTCACGCTCGGCGTCTGGGGGATCGGCGCCGTCGTCGCGCTGCTCGGCGCGGCGATCTTCGCGGAGTTGGGGCGGCGGCGGCCGCAGGCCGGCGGTGGCTACGCCTACCTGCGCGACGCCTTCGGGCCGCTGCCCGCCTTCCTGTACGGGTGGGCGCTGCTGCTGGTGATCTCGTCGGGCGCGATCGCCGCGGTGGCGATGACGTTCGCCGGCTACGCGTCGGCGCTCGTCGGCGCGCCGCCCGAGGCGCAGCGGCCGATCGCGCTCGGCGCGGTGGCGCTGCTGACGCTCGTCAACGTGGTGGGCGTGGCCCCGGGCGCGGTGACGCAGAACGTGTTCACGCTCCTCAAGCTGGCGGCGCTCGGCGTGCTGCTGGCGGCGGGGCTGTTCGCGCCGGTGGGCGCGCCGCTGACGGCGTCGGTGGACGCGGCCCTCGTGCCGCCCGACGGCGCGGTCGGGCTGCTGCGCGCGATCGGGACGGCGCTGGTGCCGGTGCTGTTCGCGTTCGGCGGCTGGCAGCAGACGAACTTCGTGGCGGAGGAGCTGGAGGCGCCGGAGCGCACGCTGCCGCGCGCGCTGGCGCTGGGCGTGACGATCGTCGTCGCCGTCTACCTGCTGGCGAACGTGGCGTACCTGCGCGCGCTCGGCGTCGCGGGGCTGGCGGCGAGCAGCGCGCCCGCGGCCGACACGATCGCGCGCGTCGCGGGGCCGGCGGGCCGCACGCTGGTGGCGGCGGGCATCGCGGCGTCGACGTTCGGCTTCCTCGACCTCGTCATCCTGGTGTCGCCCCGCGTCTACCAGGCGATGGCGCGCGACGGGCTGTTCTTCGGCGCGTTCGCGCGCCTGCACCCGCGCTTCCGCACGCCGGTGGCGGCGATCGTCGCGCAGGGCGCGTGGGCGTCCGCGCTGCTGCTGGTGGGGAGCTACGGCCAGCTGCTCGACTACGTGACCTTCGCCGACTGGATCTTCTTCGGCCTCACGGCGGCGTCGCTGGTGGTGCTGCGCCGGCGCGACGCGGCGACCGGCGGGTCCGATGCGGGCTTCCGCGCGCCGCTCTATCCGTGGAGCGTGGTCGCGTTCTGCGTCGCGGCCGCGTACGTGGTGCTCGGGTCGGTGCTGTCGGACCCGGGGAACGCGGTGCGCGGGGCGCTGATCCTCGCGGCGGGCGTGCCGGCGTTCCTGTTCTGGCGGCGGAGAGGCTGAGCGCTGCGGACTGCGGGCTGCGGATCCACGGCCGCTCGGGACGTGTCGAGGCGCCGGACCTGCTGGCCTATGGAGCGGATACGGATGCTCCGGATGAGGCGGATGCTCCGGATCGCTCCGCACCAGTGCGACGTCTCCTGCGCTCCGAGGAGCGATCCGAGCGATCCGCTTCGATCCGGACCGGATCCCTCCCACGGGCAGAAAGGGTCCGGCGCGCCGACGGCGTCGGGATCCGCGGCCCGCAGCCCGCGAGTCGCGGCGCCCGCTCAGCTCCGCCAGCGCCGCTCGACGTGCGCGCGCAGGCGCAGCGTGGGCTGCTCGACGAGGTAGAACGACGCGAGCGCGAGCGCGAACACGGCGGCCAGACGCCACGCCAGGGCGCCGGTCGCCGTCTCGTTGAGGAACGGCTGCTGCCAGAGGTAGAGCGAGTAGCTCAGCGTGCCGACGAACGCGACGGGCGGCAGGTTGAGCACGCGGCCCACGAGCGTGTCGGGGCGGCGCAGGCACCAGTCGATGGCCACGGCCACCGTGACGTTGAGCAGCGTCAGCCCCACGGCCGCGACGGGGCCCGGCCACTGCCCGCACACCAGCGCCGCGCCGAGGACGGCGGCGGGGATGGCGACGCTCCAGCGCGACTCGAGCAGGGCGCGGTAGGGCCGGTACTGCCAGAGGGCGTCGCGGTGCCGGGCGAGCAGGCACCCCGTCGCCAGCGCGTCCGCGACGCTCTCGAAGCCGTACCGCGCGTTGCCCGGCCATCCGGCGAACGCCTCCGCGGCCAGCCGGCAGAGCGGCGAGACGGCGAGCATCACGAGCGCGCTGCGGAACCCGCCGCGCAGCCCGACCAGCACGATCAGCCCGGGCCACAGCAGGTAGAACTGCTCCTCGACCGACAGCGACCAGGTGTGGCCGACGGGCCACTGGGCGCCGAGGTAGTTCGTCGTGTACGTCGCGGTGTGCCAGAGCGACGCGGCCGAGAGCTCCTGGAGCCCGAGCTGCGCGGCGAGCCACATGCCGGCGAGGAACACGTAGAACGGCGGCATGATCCGGAACGTCCGCCGCAGGTAGAACCGCTTCAGGTCGATCGTGCCCGAGCGCGCGTGCTCCGCCAGCAGGAGCGTCGTGATGAGGAAGCCCGAGATCACGAAGAAGACGCGGACCCCCAGGTTGCCCGCGTCGATGCGCCAGAGCTGCCCGAGGACCGGCATCGTGGGGCGCCCCGGCAGGTGCCAGAGGATCACGAGGAGGATCGACAGCGCGCGCAGCCCGTCCAGGCTGGGCAGCCGCCGGTCGGTGCGGCCCTCCCGCGGGCCTTCCCGGGGGCTCTCCCGGGGGCGCGGGGGCGTGGGCGCGTCGACCAGCGCGACCGCGAGGTGGGGCCGGCCGGCGCGCGTGCCCGGATGATCGATCGCGTGTCTCGAGCGGGCGCGCGTCTGCTGCAGCTGCATGGAGCGGGGGAGGGCGAACCGTCGGATGCAGATCCGGGTACGACGGTTCGACCGCCGAGGGCAAGCTTCGCACCGCGGCCCCCGCCGCGCCCTACCCCAGCACGCCGGGGAAGCCGAGCGGCGACGCCTGGTAGCCCGGGAAGAGCCGGTCCAGCCGCTGGGCGCCGAGGTGCTTCTGCGCGACTTCCGCGAACACGCTGCGGAAGTCCGTCGTGAGCGCGAGGTCGCGCCCCTCGTACAGCAGCTCCGGCGCGAGGCCCGGCCACCGGCCGTGCACCTTCCCGCCCCGCACGCCGCCGCCGATCACGAACATGCTCCCCGCGTGCCCGTGGTCCGTGCCGCCGGTGCCGTTCTGCCGCACCGTGCGCCCGAACTCCGACATCGTGAGGATGACCACGTCCTCCATGCGGTCGCCCAGGTCGGTGACGAAGGCCGCGATCGAGCGCGCGAAGTCGCCCAGCCGGTTCGCGAGCTGTCCCGTCGCCGCGCCCTGGTTCACGTGCGTGTCCCACCCGCCGACGTCCGCGAACGCCACCTCCAGCCCCACGCCCGCCCGGATCAGCTGCGCGATCTGCTTCAGCCGCTGGCCGAACTGCGACGGCGGGTACTGCGCGCCGTTGGACGGCGCGTACTTCTGCGGGTCGGCCGCGCGCATCACCTTCATCGCCTCGAACATCTCGGCGCCGGCGCCGTGCACGAGGTCCGCGGAGCCGGTCGTGTAGAGCGCCTCCAGCCGTCGCTCGTCGTCCGCGCCCGACGCGCGGATCGTGAACTCGGCCAGCGAGTTCATCGCCACCGTCGGCGACGGGCCGTCGAGCACGCGCGGCGTCTGCGCCGTCATCGCGACCGCGCGAAACGGCGAATGAGAGGCGCCGTGCGCGCAGCCCGACTCGCACGTGCCCTGCAGCGCGAGGTAGCGGTTCAGCCACCCGTCGCGCGTCCCCTTCACGTCGGGCGTGCCCGTCTCCATGTAGTCCTGCGCGTCGAAGTGCGAGCGCGTGGCGCTCGGGCTCCCGACGGCGTGGATGGGCGCCAGCAGCCCGCGGTCCCACAGCGGCTTGAGCGGCGCCAGCGCGGGATGCAGCGCGTAGAAGCCGTCCAGGTCCAGCGCGCCGTTCGCGCGCCCCGGCTCGGGCACCGCGATGTTCGGGCGCAGCGCGTAGTACGACCGGTCGCCGAACGGCACGACGACGTTGAGCGCGTCGGCGGCGCCGCGCTGGAAGAGGCACACCAGCGTCTTCCCCTTGCCGGCCAGGCGCGCGGCGCCGTCGGTCAGCTCCTGGGCGAACGCGGTGCGGCGGAGGAAGCTGGGGCTCAGCCCCATCGTCACGAGCGCGAGCGCGCCCGACTTCACGAAGGCTCGGCGTTGCATCGGCGGTCTCCGGAGTTGTCGGGTCAGCGGCGCTGGAACTCGGGCGCGCCGAGCGCGAGGCCCACGAGCTGCGCGAAGGGATCGAGGCGCGGGAGCTGGCCGAACGCGCCGGCAGGGGCGCGGTTGGGGCGCGCGGTCTCGCGTCCCGCCTGCGCGTTCGCGGCGGCGGTCGCGTTGGCGGCGGTCCGCGCGCGGGCGCGGCGGCCTGGCGTGCGCGCGGCGCGCGTGCCGTCGATCATCGTCGGCGTCTCCATCGCGGGATCGTCGTCGACCATCCGCGCGGTGTCGGTGGCGGCGCGCGCGAGCATCGGGTTGGTGCCGCTCGCGAGCACCGCGCGCGTCTCCTTCGACGCCTCGCCGCCCAGCAGCGCGGCGAGCACGCCGTCGAGCTGCGCGTCCTTGGGCGCCGCGCGCAGCGTCGCCGTCTGCGGCCAGTCGGCCAGGCGCGCGCCCGGCAGCCGGTTGGCCGCGACCGCGAGCCCGAAGTTGATGCGGTTGAGGATCGCGCCGGTGTTCATCCACTCGCGCCCCGTCTCGGGCCAGCCGTCGGGCGCCTGGTGGCCGAAGATCGGCTGCCCGAGCCGCGCGATGAGCTGCGCGGTGCGCGGCGTCGTGTCCGGCTGCGCGCCGAGCGCGCGCGCGGCGCTCACCACCAGCTCGAACGGCGACTTCACCTTCGCGCGGTACGCGGCGCGCGAGAAGAACTCGGGGCTCTCGACGATGGTCGCGAGCGTCGCGCGGATGTCGCCGTCGGTGCGGCGGAACGTCTCGGCCGCGCGCGCCACCAGCGCCGGCGGCGGCGAGTCGCTCACGAAGCGCACCGCGAGCTTGCGCGCGATGAAGCGCGCCGTGCTCGGATGCCGCGCCACGAGGTCGAGCACCTGCTCGCCGTCCTCGATGCCGCGGCCCGCCGGGAAGCGCTGGCCGAGGATCGTCTTCTCGCCGGCGTCGTGCACCTGCGGGCGGAAGGCGAAGCCGCCGCCTTGCGCGGGCGGCTGCAGCGACCAGCCCGTGAGCGCGCGCGCGACCTCGATCACGTCCTGCTGCGTGTAGCCGCCGTCGACGCCGAGCGTGTGCAGCTCCAGCAGCTCGCGCGCGTAGTTCTCGTTGAGGCCCTTGGGGCGGCGCGCCATCAGCTGCTCCAGCCGCTGCGCCGCCTCGGGGTTGCGCTGCGCGAGGCGCGCGCGCTGCCGCGCGTTCAGCGGCTGCGGGCGCCGGCCCGCGGTCGGGCGCGTGCTGTCGGCGACGCTCTGGAAGTTGTCGAGGTACTGCAGCATCGCCGGGCTCTTCGCCACCGCGCCCAGCAGCTCGCGGAAGCTCCCCATCGCGTGCTGGCGCAGCGTCGCCTCGTACTGCGGCAGGTGGTACCGCACGCGGTCCTTGCCGGCGAAGATGCTGAAGTGGTTGGCCCAGAAGTCGACCATCACCTCCTGCAGCTGCCGCTCGCTCGCCACCGCGCGCGCCACGCGCGCCGTCTGCAGCTCGCCGACGAAGCGGTACGACTCGCGGCCCATCTGCCGCGCGCGCATCGAGTCCTCGCGCGTGAACGTGGGCGCGCCGGTGTCGCCGGCCATGCGCGCGGCGCGCGCGCGCTGCGCCAGCACCTGCGCCGGGGGCGGGAACTCGCGCAGCAGCTCGGCGCCCGGGCGCCCGAGCGTCGTGAAGCGCGCGAGCGTCGCCGTCATCGCCGTGTCGTCGATGCGCTCGGGATGGAGCTGCTGCGCGATCCAGCGGTCGACGCCCATCGCGCGGACGCGCGCCTCGTCGCCGGGGCGCGCGCCGAAGCTCAGCCGGCCGAGCGCGTGGCGCACCTGCTGGTCGGCGGTGAGCTCGCGCCCCTCGTCGGCGGCGCGGGTCGCGGCCGCGGCC
>CBHYLO010000107.1:0-9985 GCA_966128675.1 uncultured bacterium
CCTCGTGCGCTACGAGGTCACCATGACCGTGCGCCAGGCGCCGCCGGTCACGCGCCTCGCGTTCCCGCGCTGGGCGCCCGGCGCGTACCGGCTCGCGGAGTTCGGCGGCTACGCGCGCGACCTCGTCGTGACGCGCGACGGGAAGCCGGTCGCGACCTCCCTGGGCACCGACGGCACCTGGCTGCTCGCGCCCGAGCCGGCGGGCGGCACGCTCGTCGCGCGCTACCACGTGACCTTCCCGTCGCCGACCGCCGCGGCGTCGCCCAACAACCGCAACTTCCTCACGGCGCGCGGCGGCCTGTTCGACGGCCCGCTGACGTTCGCCTTCCTCCCCGGCTACGAGCGGCTGCCCGCGCACGTGCGCTTCGACGTCCCCGCGTCGTGGCAGGTCGTCACCGGCCTCGCGCCCACCGCGGACCCGAAGACCTTCTTCGCGTCCAGCTACGACGTGCTGCTCGACGCGCCGTCGCTCGCCGGCCCGCCCGACGCGCTGCACGTGTGGCGCTTCCGCGTCGACGACGTGCCGCACCGCGTCGCCTACTGGGCGCAGCCGGGCGCCGCGCCGTTCGACTCGGCCCGCTTCGTCCTCGTCGCCGACAGCGTCGTGCGCGCGGCGCGCGACATCATGGGCGAGCTGCCGTACCGCGAGTACAGCTTCCTGTTCGTCGACGGCACCGGCGGAGGGCTCGAGCACCTCAACTCGACGACCATCGGCGCCCGGTCCGCATCGCTGGCGCGCGATCCCGCGGCGGCGGCCAGCGTCACCGCGCACGAGTTCTTCCACACCTGGAACGTGAAGCGGCTGCGCCCGCGCGAGCTCGGGCCGTTCGACTACCTGCGCGTCGTGCGCACGCCGAACCTGTGGTGGAGCGAGGGCGTCACCGACTACTTCGCCGAGGAGATCCTGCGCCGCACCGGGCTGCAGGACTCGGCCGCCGCGGTGCGCGGGCTCGCGTCGTCCATCGAGTCGTGGCTCAACAACCCGGGGGCGACGCGCGTCGCGCCCGAGCAGTCCAGCCGCACGGCGTGGGACCCCCCGGCCGCCAACGGGGGCTACGCCATCTCCTACTACCTGCAGGGCGCCCTGCTCGGCGAGCTGCTGGAGCTGCGGCTGCGCGACGAGACGCAGGGGCGGCGCGGCATGGACGACGTGATGCGCGCGCTGTACGACCGCTACGCCGGGCCCACGGGCTTCACCGCGCCGGACGTGGAGCGCACCGTGAACGCGACCTGCGGCTGCGACCTGTCGCCCGTGTTCGCGGCGCACGTGCGCGGCGCGCAGCCCATCGACTGGAACCGCTGGCTGGGCCTCGCCGGCTGGCGCCTCGACACGACGCGCGTGGCGGCGGTCGACTCCGCCGGGCGGCCGCGCGCCGACCTGCGCGCGAGCGTCGGCACCTTCGCCGGCATCGGCTCGGCCGGCGGCGCGGCGGGGAACCGCCCGCGGCTCGCGGTGCCGGGCCCGCACACCTCGTGGTACCGCGCCGGGCTGCGCGGCGGCGACGAGGTGGTGTCGGTGCGCGGCCGCCCCATCGCGACCCCCGACGACTGGCGCGCCGCGCTCGCCGGCGTGCAGCCGACCGACCGCGTGGAGGTGGAGGTCCTCCGCGCCGGCACGCCGGTGCGCGCGACGGTGGTGCCGGGCACGTACGAGACGCTGCGCGTGCGGCTGGCCGACCTGCCAACCGTCACCGATCGTCAGCGGCGGTTACGCGCGGTCTGGCTGAAGGGGCCGACGCCGTCGAACTGACGTTGATGCGAGCGAACGCGCGAGGGGCGGCCCCCTGGCCGCCCCACCCATGGTTTCGTGGCCGCTCCGGCGTCGCTCAGTGGTCCGCGGCCGACGCCACCGCGGCGTGCACCGGCACCGGGTCGGGCGACATCAGCCACGGCCACCACGGCTTGTCCGAGTACGGCGTGCCGAACACGCGCCGCAGCGCGGGGCGCGGGTCGTTCGCCAGGATGACCGCGTCGAGCTGGTTGGCGACCAGCTGCGGCTTGGTGAACTGGCGGTAGCTCCCGTAGCTCTGGCAGAAGCACCACGGGCCCTTGCGGGAGAGGTTGCCCAGCCAGAAGTCGGGCAGCGCGTACGTCATCCGGTAGAACGACTTCAGCGACTGGCCGCGCGGCAGGTCCTCCTCGCGGGTGCCGCGCGGCAGGGAGCCGTGCTTGCCCCACTGGACGTCCACCTCGACCTGGCGGTTGGCCCACGGCGCGTGCAGGAGCTTCCCGTGCCAGTAGGTCCACAGGTCGGTCGGCGCGCCCGAGCGGTCGTAGCCCACCCAGACGATCTCCTCGTCGGTCGCCTTGGTGTGCGGGATCCACGCGCCCACCGCGTCGTCCTGCCAGAGCAGGTGGTAGGCGATGACGCGGCGCTCCGGATGGACGACCGCCACCACGCGCGAGAGCGGGAAGGGCTCGCTGCGGTGGAGGTAGAGCACCGGGGCCAGCGCCCGCGCCAGCGCGGCCTGGGCCGAGTCGGCGAGATCGGGCAGGACGTCGCCCGTCAGCGGAACGGGGGTGGCGTCCGTAAAGCCGTTGATCGGCCCGGCGCTCGGGATCATCAGGCGCCCGTCGGTGGCGCCCGGTACGGGCACCGGCCGGAGGGGGATGCGAGCGATGGGACCGCACGCCGCGAGGAGTGCGACGCCGGAGACGGCCGCGGCGCGAGCCGCGGAAGCGCGCAGGATCGAACCGAAGCGCGACAAATTTTCGGCGAGCGCCACTGTGATTCGCACTCTTAGCGGGTTAGCGTTCAGGTGCCCATCTCCGCCCGCTCGGATCGGGCGGAGGCGCAGTACCCATCAGGAGGGGACATGAGGAAGCCACGCCCGAACACGTACAACCCGGCCCAGGCGCTCCACCTCATCACGAGCGACCGGACGAACTCTCCACTGAGTTGTCCGTCGTGCTCTGGCGCGATCGAGCGGGATCCTGGCCTGGCTCCTCCACCGCCGCGTGCCCACGTCACGCTCCGCTGCACCACCTGCGGCCGTTTTGCCCGGTACATCGCCGGCGCGGCCTGACGAGCGAAGCGAGACGCGCGAACGCGGCGACTTTCCTTGCCGCCTGTGCGGCCCCGGGAGCCTGTGCTCCGGGGCCGCGTGGCGTTTCAGGGGGGTGCGTCCGGGGGTGACCGGGCCGTGATCCCGCACGGCGCGCGCATCGTCGCCCGCCCTCCGTGCTACATCTGTTCATACCCCGGTGCGACGTGAGGGTCCCGTCGTCACCGGGTTTTTTTGCCCGCCCGCCCGGACGCCCGCAGGGGCCGGCTGGCGCCGGCGTGCGGTGCGTCACGGGGCGCGCCACTCTCGACTGCGGCCGAGCTTGCACGGATGTTGCCCCCATCCGCACTATCGGTCTCCCCACCCCGCCCGATGCAGCCCCCCGCGCCCCTTCCCCCCGGCATCGCCCGGGTGGGCGCCGGCGGCGGACCTCGCGGCGGGTCCTGCTCCACCGTCAGGCCCGTGTCTGGGCAACAGAGGAACGTGTTCCATGGCTCGTCTCACCGGCACCGTGAAGTGGTTCAACGACGCGAAGGGCTTCGGGTTCATCGCGCGCGAGGGTGGCCCCGACGTCTTCGTCCACTTCAGCGCCATCCAGTCGCAGGGCTTCAAGAGTCTGCAGGAGGGGGATCAGGTGGAGTTCGAGATCGTCCAGGGCCAGAAGGGGCCCCAGGCCTCGAACGTCACCAAGGCCGCCTGAGCGCTGCCTGACCGGCCCTCGCGTGGCCCGGGCCGGACCCGGGCCACCGCTGCCAGGGGCGCCGACGGCACCGCATCGCGGCCGCGCCCCCCGTCCCGCACGCCGTCCCTCCTCGCGCAGCTCCGTCGGATCGAGCGCGCGGGCGGGGACGGCGTGCTGCGTTTCCCGGGGGAGCGGTCGCTCCCGGTCTCCCACCTCGACCGGGTGGTCTGGGCGGACGCGGGGATCACCAAGGGCGCGCTGATGCGCTGGTACGTGGGCGCCGCCCGCGCCGTGGTCCCGGTCCTCGCGGGGCGCGCGCTGGTGCTGACGCGCCACCCCGCCGGGGTCGGCGGCCCGTCCTTCCACCAGCACGACCCCGGCGACGACACGCCCGACGCGGTGGACGTGGCGATGCTCCCCACGGCCGACGGCCCGCCCGCGCGCCGCCTGATCGGCTCCCTGGGCTCGCTGCTCCACGCGGTCCAGCTGGGCGCCGTCGGCGTGGACGCCTGGCACTCGCGCGTGGACGACCCCGACGCGCCCGACTACGCCGTGCTCGACCTGGACCCGGCCGCGGACGCGCCGCCGGCCGCCCTGGCGACGCTCGCGCGGGCGCTGCGCACCGAGCTGCTGCATCGAGGGCGCGATGCTGTCCTGAAGACGTCCGGGTCGCGCGGCCTCCATCTCCTCGTCCCGCTCGAGCCCGGGGCGACCTACGACGACGCCGCCGCGCTCGCGGAGGAGGTCGCGACGGTGGTCGCCGCCACCCACCCGGACGTCGCGACGGTCGCGCGCTCGAAGGCGGAGCGGCCGCCCCGGACGGTCTACGTCGACCACCTGCAGAACGCCCGCGGCAAGACGCTGGCGGCGGCCTTCTGCGCCCGGGCCCGTCCCGGTGCCCCCATCTCGACGCCGCTCGCGTGGGACCAGCTGCGCTCGCGCATGCGCCTCGATCGCGCCGGCGTCGCTTCCCCACCGACGCAGATCGCCGAGCTGCGCCGCGTGTGGCTCGCCGCCTGGCGGGCGGCCGCCCCGGCCGGCGGCTGGCGCCCCGCGACCTCGATGTCATGAAGCGGTGAGGGGCGGCGGCGGCGCCGTTGCCCGGCTGCCACACGATCGTCGGCGATAGAGATCGCACCGGCGCCCGCCCCCAGGCGCGCCCAGGCCAGCATCCGATCCCGCCGTCCCGATGTCGTCGCGCCCGCTCGTCTACACCCGCACCCTGCCCGGCGGCGGCTTCGTCGCCATCGACGCGGAGGTGAGCGGCTCCGACCACCACGTGCGCCTCTGGGTCGAGCGGCGCGCGGACGAGGGCCGCCGCGCCGGACACCCGCCGCCGGTCATCGCCGAGGCGCACGCGGACGACCTGGAGAGCGCGGTGGCGTCGCTGCGGCCGATCGCGGCGGACAACGTCTCGGTCGCGAGCGCGCTCCGGCGCTGGCAGTCGGAACGGCTCGGCTGACCCGACGGCCCGGCGCGGCGAACGACGAGGGGCCCGACACGTGGCGGGGCGGGCCCCGTAGCGTCTAACCGTCGGGATGGACGGCGACAGTTACTCGAACCGCACCCCGCGCGGCGCGCTGCGACGGCGGCGCGGCGCGTAGCGGAACAGCTGCGCCGGACGGCCGCGGCCCTCGGAGCGCCACTCGTCGGTCGGCTCCACGATGCGGGCCGCCTGCAGCGACCGGCGGAAGCTCGCCTTGTGGAGCCGCCGGTCCAGCAGCAGCTCGTAGAGCTCCTGCAGCTCGCTCAGCGTGAAGGTCGACGGGAGCAGCCGGAAGGCGACCGGCGACTGCCCGACCCGCTGCTGCACGTGCGCGACCGCGGCGTCGACCATCGCCCGCTGGCGCGGCGCCAGCGCCGGCAGGTCGTTCACCGGGAAGAAGTCGCCGTCGGTGTCGCCCGGCAGCGAGGCCCCGGCCGGGACCAGCCCGACGTAGGCGACCGAGAGCGACGCCGGTCCGGGGTGCCGCCGGCCGTCGCCGAACGCGCCGATCTGCTCGAGGTAGTGGGGCGCGCTCCCCATGACGTCCCGCGCCAGCCGCTCCGCCGCGTCCCCCAGCGACTCCTCGGCCACCCCCGGCTCCCAGGGCAGCGTCCAGCGCTCGCGCAGCCGCTCGCCCGGGCGCCCCTCGGCCCGCACCAGCGCGGCCGCCAGCTGGCCATCGAGGACGGTCAGGAGCACGACGTCGACGGAGTACCCCGCCCGTGGCGGGGCGCTCCGGCGGGTGCCGGTGCGCGGTCGGGGGGAGGCGAGGACGGGGCTCATGGAGCGCAATTATGAGCACACCGCTACTTAAGTCAAGGCCGCCCGGAGGCCCTCCGGAACCCCGACACGTGTCTCCAGGCAACGACGCCCGCGCTGGGGGCGCGGGCGTCGGATCGGGCCTGGAATCGTCGGGCGGCGGGGCGGATCACCAGTTGATGGTGCCCTGCTTGGTCGTGTCGACCTCCTCCCCGGAGCCCGCCTTGAACAGGTAGGCGTCGCGGTTCTTGGAGAGGAAGGAGCGGGCCTGGGGGTCCATCAGGTTCAGGCCGTAGTGGTTGATCAGCATGGTCTGCTGCTTCAGCCACTGGGCCCAGCAGTCCTGGCAGATCTCCCGCACGATGCGCTCGCCGGTCGCGCCGCCGACGCCCACGGGCGGGCGCTCGAAGCCGGCGCGCGTCTGGCCGCAGCGGGAGCAGGTGACGTCGGGCATTCTTCGATCGGAGAGAGTCGCGCCGGCCGACGTGGCCGACCCTCGTAACCTAACGCGCGCGCCAACCCATGAACGGACTGCGGGCGGGGGGGGGGGGGGGGGGCCCCCGGGGGGGGTGGGGGCTAACGGGGGGGCCGCGGGAGAGGGTGATGGAGGCGTTCGTCGGGACGGTTTCGGCGTGCTTGGGGGTGCCGAGGCGGAGGGTGGCGGTCGCGTCATCCCCCGGGGCCCCCCGGGTGGTGCTCCCCCGCCCCCCCAAGCCCGCAGCATCAGGCGCTGGGAGGGCCGCGCCGCCCGGGGCCTGCCGCTCAGGCCGCCGGCTGGATCACCTGGTTCGTCGGGTCGCCGCCCCGGTCGCGGTCGTGCCCCGCGACGCCGTGCGCGTACTTCACCTTCGCCAGGCCGACGAGCGACATCAGGCGGATGTAGAGCCAGCCGATGTCGAACTCGAACTTCCGGTGGGCGAACTTGGCCGAGTGCGGGTCGGCGTGGTGGTTGTTGTGCAGCTCCTCGCCGCCGAGCCAGATCGCGATGGGCGAGATGTTCCGGCTCTCGTCCTTCACGTCGTAGTTCCGGTAGCCCAGCGCGTGCCCGACGCCGTTGATGACGCCCGCGGCCCAGAACGGGATCCAGATCATCTGCACCGCCCACACGAGCGGGCCGACGAAGAAGCCGAACAGCCAGATGTCGATGCCGAGCAGCAGGAAGATCCCCAGCTGCGAGCGCTTGTCGAGCAGGTGCCGCTCGAGCCAGTCGTTCGGCGTCCCCTTGCCGTACTTCTCCAGGATGCCCGGCTGCCGCACGGTGTCCCGGTAGTAGAGCGCCCCCTTCAGCATGATGTTGCGCAGCCCCTCCAGCAGGGGGCTGTGCGGGTCGCCCTCGCGGTCCGCGAAGGCGTGGTGCTTCCGGTGGCAGGCGACCCACTCCTTGGTCTTCGTGGCGGTCGTCAGCCAGAGCCACACGCGCATCGGGATCTCCACCAGCGGGTGGAACTTCACCCCGCGGTGCGTCTGGGCGCGGTGGAGGAAGAGGGTGACGCACACGTTGGTGATGTGCCCGGCGATGACGACGAACAGCACCGGCTTCCACCAGTGGGACGCCCAGCTTCCGAACTCGAACATTGTCGCGACTCCGAGAGGGTGGATCGAACGGCGGCGTAATCTAGCGTCTACTGACCAAGTGGCCAGTGAGGGAATCCCCGGCCCGACGCCGGCTCAGCGGGGCGCCGCGGCGCGGGCGGGAGCGCCGCCGACCGCGCCGCCCGCCTTCCCCGTCGTCACCGGCCCCGCGGCGTCCGCGGCGGGCGCCTGCCCCCAGGCGTCGTTGGCGGGGTTCCAGTCGGGGACCGTCGGGTCGGGCCAGAGCCGCGCGCCCACCACGTTCGCCGGCACGGCCACCGACACCGTCACCCGGTCGCCCCCACTCGGCTTCGCCCAGACGTCCACCGGGAAGCGCACGTCGCGCGTGCTGCCGTCGGCCAGGCGGAGGCGCACGGCGACGGGGAACGGGATGCTCGAGTGGCGGCGCAGCGCGAGCGTGGCCATCGGCCCCTTCGTCTCGACGCCCTCGATGCCGATGTCCAGCACGTCGGTCGTGTACCAGAAGCTGCGCCAGAACCACGCGAGGTCGGCGCCGCTCACGTCCTCCACGGTGCGGAAGAAGTCCGCGGGCGTGGGATGCCTGAACGCCCAGCGGCGCGCGTACTCGCGGAACGCGCGGTCGAACGCGTCCGCGCCCACGACGTGGTTGCGCAGCGTCAGCAGCACCGTCGCCGGCTTGCGGTACGCGAGCGCGCCGAGCGCCGCGCTCTCGACGTGGTCGGGCCGCGTCATCAGCGGCGCGTCGACGTTCGCCGCGCGCGCGTTCGCCCAGTCCTGGCGGTAGCCCTCGTACGCGCTCGTGCCGGGATAGCGGCGCTCGTTCGAGAACGCGTTGATGTACGTGTTGAAGCCCTCGTCCTGCCACGCGTAGCGCCGCTCGTTCGAGCCGACGAGCATCGGGAACCACTCGTGGCCCTGCTCGTGGTCGATGGTCTCGAAGATCGACGCGGGATCGCCGCTGCCGTAGTGCACCATCACGAACATCGGGTACTCCATCCCGCCCACCGGGCCCGCGACGCTCGTCGCCTGCGGGTACGGATACGGGAAGAACAGCCCCGAGTACGTGCGCATGCTCCAGCAGGTCTGCTCGGCGCCGCTCTCCCAGGCGCGGCCCGCGCGCGGCCACGGATAGAACGCCTGGCAGAGGATGCCGTTCCAGCTGGTGGCGTCCCAGCGGAAGTCGGGCGCGGCGGCCCACGCGACGTCGCGCACGTCCTCGGCGCGGAAGCGCCAGGTGCGCGTGCCCGACACGGGCGCGCGCGCGGCCGCCTCCGCCTCCGCGAGCGTGACCACCGCGACGACGCCGTCGTTGGTGCCCGGCGTCGCGACCGACGCGCGCGCGCGCGCCAGCCGCTCGCGCTGCGCGGCCGTCAGCACCTGCTCCGCGTTCTGCAGCGTGCCGCTGCCGGCGACGACGTAGCCCGCGGGCGCGGTGACCGCGTAGTCGATGTCGCCGTACTCCAGATAGAACTCGCCCTGGCCGAGGTACGGATCGGTGTTCCAGCCGCGCACGTCGTCGTAGACGGCCATGCGCGGATACCACTGCGCGATCTCGAACAGCGTGCCGTCGCGTCCCATGCGGTCGGAGCCGTGCTCCGGCACCGCGAAGCGGAAGCGCAGGCTGATCGTCGCCTTCCCGCCGCGCGGCGCGACGGGCTGCGCGAGGTCGAGCCGCAGCATCGTGTCGTCGACGCGCGGGGTGACGGCGCGCCCGTCGACGGTGACGTCGCTCAGGTCGTAGCCGCCCTGGAACCCGCGCACGCCCCAGCGCGAGTCGGAGGCGAACAGCGCCGAGCCCTTGGAGCCGGCGCGGTAGAGGTTCTGGTCGAGCTGCAGCCAGACGAAGCGCAGCGTGTCGGGCGAGTTGTTGGTGTACGCGATGCGCACCTGCCCGCTCACGGTGCCGCCGTTCGCGGTGTCGAGCGTGGCCGTGATGGCGTAGTCGGCGCGCTGCTGCCAGTACGCGGGCCCGGGCGCGCCGTTCGCCCCGCGGAACTGGTTGGGCCCCGCCCACTCCGCACGGTCCAGCGGCGCGAAGGTCTGGAAGACGTCGGACGCGGCGCCGGCCGACGGTGCGGCGCCGACGATGGACGCCGCGTCGAGCCGCACCGGCGTGAGGACCTGCGCCTGCGGGCGCGCGGCGCATCCGGCGAGGAGGAGCGCGCAGGGCGCGGATGCGTGCACGAGCGCGCGGCGCACGGCGCGCGACGGGCGGAGGCGAGGCGACACGGGACGGGGCACGGGAGAGCGGCGGGCACGCGCGGAACGACACCCGACGGCGCCGCTCCAGGGCGCAACGGGAGTGCCAGCCAGGCGGCGCGAGCGCCGGAAGCTACCAGGGCCCGCCATCCGGCGCCGACGCGGCGGGCTTGCCCGGCCTCCGCCCCGCGGCGAGACTTGCCGCGGGCTGGCGCCGCACGCCGCGCGCCGGCCGGCCCCTCTCCCGGAGCGCTCGTTGTTCGTCGTCACCGTCGGCGGCGGCCCCGCCGGGCTGTACCT
>CBHYLO010000108.1:0-9970 GCA_966128675.1 uncultured bacterium
TCACCCGCGCGTCGATCCCGCGCGCCACCACCCGCGCCGCCATCGCCTCCGCGTCCGGGCGCCGGTCGTAGGCCGCGAGCTGCACCGTCCAGCCGGCCCCACGCGCGGCGGGACGCGGGGTGGAGGCGGGCGCCGGCGTCGCGGGGGGCGGCGCCGCGTCGCGCGGGTTGGGTGCGGCGGGCGTCGCGGTGGTATCGGTAGCTCGGGGGGGACCCCCGGCGGCCGGCGCGGCGGGCGGCGCGGCGACGCTGTCCGGCCCCGCCCCCCCGCTCCCCACCGCCACGGTCAGCTCGCACCCCGGCAGCCGCCGCCGCAGCGCCACCACCTGCCGCGCGACCGGATCGCCCGGCAGCGCCGACCCCGCGGCCTCGTTCAGCGTCGTGCACGCGGTGCGCGAGTCGCCGGCGTCCAGCTGCGCGCGCGCCAGCCAGTAGCTCGCCCGCGCCCGCGGCGCCCCCTCGGGCTGCTCGCGGCGCAGCCGCTCCAGCCGCTCCCGCGCCTCGGCCGGCCGGCCGCGCGCCAGCTCCAGCTGCGCCAGCCGCAGCGACGCGTCCACCGCCCGCGGCGACGCGGGGAACTCCACCGCCAGCACGCGCAGGTCGCGCTCCGCCGACGCCCCGTCGCGCGCCAGCGACGCGCGCCACCACAGCGCCTCGGCGTACGCCGGCGATCCCGCGGCCGCCGCCGACAGCAGCGAGTCCACCAGCGCCCGCCCCGCCGCCCCCCGCCCCGACTCCACCAGGGCGCGCGCCCGCGCGTACGGGGCGCCCACGGGCGACGACTCGGGCAGCGGACCGGTGGTGCCCTGCGCGCCGGCCCGCGCGGCGGGCGTCAGCGCGACCAGGGCCGTCGCGGCCAGCGCGGCGCGGAGAGCTCGGAGATCGGACACGGCGGGCGGGATGGAGCGAGGGGTCACCCCGGCAAGATACTGCCGCGACGCCCTGGGCGGCCGCGCGTGGCCGCGAGCCTGACCGCGAACGTGGCCGCGAACGTGGCCGCGAACGTGGCCGCGGCCGCTCGCGCGCGGCGTGACCGCGGGATATCGTCGTCGCGATCCCCATCCGCGCCCGCCACCCATGGCGGCGCGTCCGTGCCGTTCCCGCATTCCGGAGCCCTGCGGTGCCGATCCTCTTCCCTCCCCGCTCGCGCCACGCGTCCGTCCGCGCCGCCGCCCTCGCGGTCGGCGTCCTCGCGCCCGCCGCGCTGCTCGCGCAGGCGCCCGCCGCGCCCGCCGCCAACGCGACGTCCGCCAAGCGGCCGATGACCTTCGTCGACATGCAGTACACGCGGCAGGTCGGCGGCGTGGCGCTCAGCCCCGACGGCAAGCTGGCGCTCTACACGCTCTCGTCGCCGGACTGGAAGGAGGCGCGCTCGCAGTCCGACATCTACGTCGTCAACACGGCGCGCGGCGTCGCCAGCGGCAAGCAGCTCACCTACACGCGCGACAAGAACGAGACGAACCCGCGCTGGGCGAAGGACGGCAGCTGGTTCGTCTTCGCGTCCAACCGCGAGGCGCCGGCCGCGCAGGGCCAGCAGCAGCAGCTCTACCTGATGCGCCCCGACGGCGGCGAGGCGCGCCGCGTCACCGACGCGAAGGACGGCGTCTCGACCTTCCAGTTCAGCCCCGACGGCGCCTGGCTCGTCTACCGCAGCGGCAAGACCGACGAGGAGCAGCTGTACGCGGTCCCGGTCGAGCGCCTCGCCGCCGGCACGCCGCTCGACTCGCTCAAGCCGACCGCGCTCACCAAGCACCCCACGGGCGTCGGCCTCTGGCGCTGGAGCCCCGACGCCAAGCGCATCTACTTCGTCACCGCCGACACGGTCGACCGCGACGAGAAGCTGCGCACCGAGAAGCGCTTCACGGCCACCATCCGCAACGCCGAGCAGCCGACGTCGTCGCTGTGGGCGCTCGACGTGGCGGGGAAGAAGACGACGCGCCTGACGCGCGACACGTCGTACTCGGTCACCAACTTCTCGCTCTCCGACGACGGGCGCTGGATCGCCTACACGGGCATCGCCAACAACCGCTACAAGCGGAACGTCACCGAGCAGGGCATCAACGGCGACGCCTACCTGCTGGACACGCAGGGCGGCGCGATCGAGCGGCTGACGAACAACCAGGAGGTCGGCGAGAGCCTCCCCTCCTTCTCGCCCGACTCCAAGTGGCTCGCCTTCTCGGCGTCCGACGACATGACGGGCTACAACATGAAGAACGCGCGCGTCTACCTGCGCGCGGTCGCCGACAGGGGCGGGCAGTGGCGGAAGCTCGGCACGAACCTCGACGGCGACGTCAGCGTCGGCTGGTGGTCGAAGGACGGCCGCACGATCTACTTCAATGAAGGCGTCAAGGCGACCAACCAGCTCTTCGCGCTCGACGTCGCCAGCGGCAACGCCCGCCAGCTGACGCACGAGAAGGCGGTCGTCAACGTCGACGAGGACGAGGACACGAAGCGCATCCTCGTCAACTACGCCGACCCGACGACGCCGAACACGGTCTTCCTCGTCCCGTCGATCGACCAGGTGGCGCGCCGCGCCAGCTGGATCCAGCTGACCGACGCGAACCCGCAGCTCCGCAACGTCGCCCTCGGCGAGCAGACGGAGATCACCTGGACGTCGAAGGACGGCAAGCCGGTCGGCGGCGTGCTGGTGAAGCCGGTCGGCTACGAGCCCGGCAAGCGCTACCCGCTGCTGGTCGCGATCCACGGCGGCCCCGCCGCGGCCGACATGCTCGGCTTCAACGGCGGCTACGGCGCGCAGGTCTACGCCGGCGCCGGCTGGGTCGTGCTGATGCCCAACTACCGCGGCTCGACCAACTACGGCGAGGCGCACAAGAACGGGATCGTCGGCAACTACTTCGACCCGGGCTACCAGGACATCATGACCGGCGTCGACAAGCTGATCGCCGACGGCCTGGTCGACAGCACGAAGATGGGCGCGCTCGGCTGGAGCGCCGGCGGCCACTGGTCCAACTGGATCCTCACGCACACGGACCGCTTCAAGGCGATCTCCTCGGGCGCGGGCACGTCCAACTGGATCTCGATGTACGCGCAGAGCGACGTGCAGCGGAACCGCCAGTACTACCTCGGCAACAAGCTCCCGTACCAGGACTTCGACGCGTACTGGAACCAGTCGCCGCTGAAGTACATCCAGAACGCGAAGACGCCGACGATGATCCACGTCGTCGAGGGCGACCCGCGCGTGCCGAGCCCGCAGAGCGTGGAGCTGCACATGGCGCTGAAGAAGCTCGGCGTGCCGACGGAGCTGTACATGTACCCGGGCAACACGCACGGCATCCCCGACCCGCGCAACCGCCTCGTGAAGAGCGTGGCCGAGAAGGCGTGGATGGACTACTACGTGCTCGGGAGCGGGAAGAAGTTCGCGTGGCGCGACGTCCTCAAGACGCTCGAGGACACGCCGGGCACCCCGCCCGCGCCGACGGCCGTGGGCGCGACGGGGAGCGGAAGCGACGCCCCATAACCGCGCGCGCGCCGGACCCGAACGGCGAACTGCTCTGGACAGGATGCCAGGATGACCAGGAGGCTCCGTGTGGCGCCTCGGATGTCGCGCACCGCGGAGCCTTCTGGTCATCCTGTCATCCTGTCTCATGCCGTTCACGGCCTCGCGCACCGGACCCGAACGACAACGACAGACAGGATTTTCAGGATTTGACGGATTACGGGATTACGCTCCGCGTGGCGGCGACGTCGTTCGCGTCACGCGGAGTGTAATCCTGTCAATCCTGATAATCCGTCGTAATCCTGTCTGAATGCAGTTCGCCGTTCCGGTCCAGCGCGCCTCGCCTTCGCTTCAGCGCGCGCCGATCCGCGCCTGGAGCTCCTGCGCCATCCGCAGGTGCTCGGCCACCTTCGGCCGCACCTGCGTCTCGAGCGCCGTCTTCAGCTCGGCCTTCTCGGCGCGCTGGATGGCCGCGTCCACCAGCGCCAGCGTGCGCGCGTGCGCCGCGACCTGCTGCGCGACGTAGGCGGCATCGAACGGCCCCGCCGCGCCGTGCATCATCCCCGCGTGGCGCATCGTCGTGTCGGTGCGCGCCATCGTGGAGTCCATCCGCATCGCCGTCGAGTCGGGCCGCGGCGTCATCGTCCGCATCATCGACGAGTCCGTCCGCATCATGCTCGGCATGCCCGACGGCGCCCCCGTCGGCAGCGCCTGCAGCTCGCGCATCTGCAGCTGCGGCAGCGCGCTGTCGGGCAGCGTCGGCGTGACGTTCAGCTTCTGCGCCAGCGCCGTCGCCTCCTGGTCGAGCGCGGTGTGCTCCTGGACCATCCGCGCCGCGAACGCGCGGACGCCCGAGTCGGTGGCCTGCCGCTCCGCCCGCCGCCCGGCCTCGATCTCGCCGACGTTCGACTCGTGCAGCAGCGCCATCGCGTGCGCCTCGGTGGTCATCGCGGCGACGATCGGCGCCACCGCCGCGCGCGCGGCGTCCATCGGGCTGCCCGTGGTCGAGTCGGGCGGCGTCATCGCGGGCGTGGGGGCCGGCGTGGGCGCCATGCGCGCCGTCGTGTCGGTCGCGGGTGGCGTCACCGCGGGCGCTGGGGTCGGCGTCTGGGTCTGCACCGGCGCGCGGGTCGTGCGGGCCGGGCGGGGCGCGTCCTTCGTCACGCGCGGCACGACCTCGCCGCCGACGCTCCGCGTGACGCGCCGCGTGCTGTCGCGCACGCGGTCGCGCGCGGCGCGGCTGGTGTCCTGGGTGGCGCGGGTCGTGTCGGTCGAGCTGGGCGGCTGGGCCCGCGCGGGAATGGCGCCCCCCGCGAGCACGGCGGCGAACGCCACGATGCTCCATGGGGCGAGTCCGGTTCGCATGCGCACCTCCAGTGCGTGAGTCGGGAGCGCGCCGCAGCGCGCGTGCCCGCACCGGAGGCGGCCCTCGACGCCGATGCCGCCGATCGGGCGCCGCGCGTGACCCGCGACCGCACGCGCCCCGCACTGTGTCCCGTGCGCCGCGTCAGGCGCCGTCAGGCGCCGTCAGGCGATGTCACGCGCTGTCAGGCCGCGCTGCGCCGCCCGCCGGGCGATCCGGGCCGCGCGTTCGGACTCGCGTTCGGCAGCGCGCACAGCGCCAGCACGAGCGTCTCCAGCAGCTGCTCGTCCGACGACAGGCGCGTCTCCTTCAGCGACGCGTCGGTCTCCAGCAGCAGCGCCAGCGCGCGATCCAGCGACGGCGCGGTCCACCGGTCGACGCTCGCCGTCCACGCCTTCACCGCCTCGCCCCACGGCCGGCCGACGTAGGAGCTCGGCGCCTCCTTCAGGAGGTTGAAGAACTCGCCGTTGAGCGCGCCCGGCGACGCGCCCTGCGCGCGGCGCGCCTGCCCCCACGCCAGCGCCAGCATCTGCGTCGAGAGCGCCATCACGACCGTGACCGCCGAGGCCTTGGGCTGCGCCAGCACGTGCCCCACCAGCGCGCCCGCCGTGCGCGCGTCCTGCCGCGCGACCGCGTCCAGCAGGTCGCCCAGCGTCTCGCCGCGCCGCACGCCGACGACGGCGCTGACGGCCGCCTCGTCCACGACCAGCGGCGCGCCCGCGTCGCCGCCCGCCGCGTCGCGCTCGCCGCGCACGTAGCTGACGACCTTGTCCAGCTCCGCCGCCAGCTGCTGCAGCTCCGCGCCCACGCCGACCTGCAGCAGCCGCACGGCCTCCGGCGTGACCGTGGCGCCGAGCTCCGCCTGCGCGTGGTGCGCGATCCACTTCGCCACGCGGTCCTCGTTCAGCGGCGCGAACTCGTACGCCTCGGCGCGCTCGCCGAGACCCTTGTCCGCCTTCGCGCCCGCGGGCGAGAGCAGCAGGAGCACGGTGTCGGAGGCGGGCCGCTGCAGGTACCGGTCGAGCGTGCCGCGCGCGTCCTTCTTCAGCGCGCCGACGTCGCGCACGACGACCATCCGCCGCTCGGCCATCATCGGCGGCGTCGCCAGCAGCCCGTCGAGCGTCTGCGGGTCGAGCTCCGCGCCGCGCCGCACCTCGAGGTTGAAGTCGCGCGTCGCAGGGTCGACCACCGCCGCGACCACCTGCCGGACGGCGTCCTCCTTCAGGAAGTCGTCGTCGCCGTGGAAGTAGTAGGCGGGGGCGAAGGCGCGCGACTTGAGCGCGGCGTTGAGCGCCTTGTGGGAGGTCGTGGTCACGCGAGGGAAGCTAACGGCGGAGGACGGAACGGCGGAGGACGGCAGGGCGGAAGACGGAACGGCGTGAGACGATGGGGCGGACCTTCGCTCGACGCTTCGAGCCTGCAGGGTCCGACGTCCCGTCTCACGCCGTTCCGTCTTCCGCCCTGCCGTCCTCCGCCTTTCGGTCCTCCGCCCTACCGGACCTCCACCACCGTCTCCGCCCCCGTGCGGAGCTCGATCGTCACGATCCGGTGCGCCTCCGTGTCCGCCACCCACACCATGTCCCCGCCGATCGCGAGACCCGCAGGTTCATGGTATCCGCGCCGCCACGTCGTCACCCGCCGCGTCGCGGGGTCCAGCCACTTCAGCGCGTCGTTGTAGCCGTCGGCGATCAGCAGCCGGCCGTCGGGCGCGGCCGCGACGGCCTGCGGATGCTGCAGCCGCACCGCGTCGCCCTCGCCGTCCGCGTCGCCGAAGTCGAACAGCCCCGTGCCCACCAGCGTGCGCACCGCGCCGTTCGGGTCCGCGTCCGCGGCGCGGATCGCGCTCGACTCGGCGTCCGCGAACCAGACCGTGCGGCCGTCGGTCGCGAGGCCCATCGGCTGCGCCAGCAGCGCCTGCAGCAGCGGGCCGTCCATCACGTCCTCGCCGCGGCCGCCCGCGTGCGCGCTCGCCGCGCCCGTCGCGGGATCGACGATCCAGAGCTGGTGCGTCCCCGCCATCGCCACGAACAGCGTCGCGCGGCCGTCCACCTCCGCGCACGCCACGTCCCACGGCGACGCCATCGCGCCCGCGGCGCGGTCGGCGGCGGTGCGCAGGCGCGCGCCGGTGCCCGCGAGCGTGCGCACCGCGCCCGTCGCCAGCGACACGGCGCGGATCGCGTGGTTGCCCGCGTCGGCGACGAACAGCGTGTCGGTGTGCGCGCCCGTGCCGAACGCGAGCCCCTGCGGCCCGTCGAACGTCGCGCGGTCCGCGGGGCCGTCCGCGCGCGCCGCGAGCTGCGCGCGCGTGGCGCCGCTCGCCGTCGGGCCGTCGATGGCAGACGTCGCGACGCCGCGCCCGACCGCGTGCTCGACGGTCAGCGTCACGCCGCGATCGTCCAGCCGTCCGACCAGCACGCGGTGCCGGCCGGTGTCGGCGATCGCCAGGCGCCGCACGCCGCGCGCGTCGGGCGCGGAGACCGCGACCTTGCCGGGAAAGCGCAGCGCGTCGTCGGGTAGCGGCGCGGGCGTCGCTGCCGCGGCGTGCGGCTCGGCGCGCACCAGCGTGCCGTCCGCCTCGGCCTCCGCGATCAGCCGTTCGATCACGGGCGCGAGCTGCGCGGCCGTCAGCTCGCCCGCCTGCACGCCCACGACGTAGCCGCGCGCGTCCACCAGCGCGAGCGTCGGCCACGCGCGCACCGCCCACGCGCGCCACGCGCGGAACTGCCGGTCGTTGACGACCGGATGGGTGACGCCCAGCCGCGCGCACGCGCGCGCCAGCCGCGGCGTCTCGCGCTCGGCGATGAACTTCCCGCTGTGCACCCCGACGACGGCCAGCTCGCGGGGGAATCGGCGCTCGAGCTCCCGCACCTGCGGGAGGACGTGGAGGCAGTTGATTCAGCCGTACGTCCAGAAGTCGAGCAGCGCGATGCGGCCGCGCAGGTCGGGCAGCGCCAGTGCGCGGCCGTCGGCGCGCGGCGCGTCGGCGCGCGGCGCCACGTGCAGCCAGTCGAGGCCCGCGGGAAAGTCCGGCGCGCGCACGACGCGCGGCACCGCGAAGGGATCGGCCATCGGCGTGGAGGCGCGTCGTGGCGAGGGGACGGAAGGAGCGCGAGCGGCACGAAGCGCGCCGCGCCGATTCATGCGGATTTCGTCACAGACCGGGGCTTGTGCGATCCGGGAACAGATGAACAAGATCAGCGTCCCGTCGGACGGCCGAGCGCTGCTGCGCCTCGCCGATCGGCGGCGGCACCGCGCTCCGAACGCCGTGCGCGCGCCCCATGGCGCGACCGGCCGGCGGCACGACGCGCTGCACGTCAGCCGCATGACAGCCGCACGACTGCACGACACACGCTCGTCGACTCCCGCCGGCATCCGCCGGCGCGTTCGTCGTGCGCCCGGCCGGGTGGCCGGACGCGTTCTCCCCCCGTCGGAGGTCTCGCGCTCGTGTCCCGTCGCCACATCCGTTCGTTCGCTCCTGCGGCCGCCGCGGCCGCCCTCGCGTTCCTGGCCGCCTGCGCCGACTCCTCCGTCGCGCCGCCCAGCCAGGATGCCACGGGCCTCGGGGAGCCCGCCTTCGCCCGGTCCGCGGCCCAGGACGTCGAGGCCATCGTCGACGGCGAGGTGCTCGTCGGCTGGCGCGACGGCGCCGACGAGGCCAGCGTCGCCCGCGAGCGCGGGCTCGCGCTCGGCCGCGCGGGCTACGGCGGCGCCTACCGCGTCGTCGTCACCGCGCGCGGCCACGAGCGCGCGCTGGCCGCGCTGCTGGCGACCGATCCGCGCGTCGCGTACGCGGAGCCCAACTACCTCCGCCAGGTCGACGCGACCGACTCGCGGCTGTGGGCGTTCCTCAACCCGGGTGAGCTGAACATGAAGTTCAGCGACCCGACGGACTCGCGGTACGGGACCTCCATCCCGGCGTCGTACGCGTCGACCGCCGACGCCGACGAGGACGCGATCGCGGGGATCGGTACCGGCGGCACCGCGGTGATCATCGGCTCGATCGACACCGGCGTCGAGATGGACCACCCGGAGTTCGGCGACCGCCTCATCCCCGGCAAGGACTGGTACGCGAACGACAACGACCCGAACGACACGCCCGACGAGGGCCACGGCACGCACACGACGGGCACGATGGCGGGCCTGAACGTCGGCGTCGCCGGCGTGACGGGCGCGGCGTCCAACGTGAAGGTGCTCGTGCAGCGCGTGTGCGGCGCCAACGGCTGCCCGACGTCGGCGATCATCAACGCCATCAACGCCGCCGCCGACTACGTCGATGCGAACGGCAAGCACCTCGTCGCGATGAACCTCAGCCTCGGCGGCCGCACCGAGTCGACCGGCGAGAAGAACGCGATCCTCAAGGCGAAGAACGCGGGCGTGCTCGTGATCGCGTCGGCCGGCAACTCGGGCTCCGGCAAGGTGGCCTGCCCCGCGTGCGATCCGAACGCGATCTCGGTCGCCGCGACGGACTGGAAGGACGCGCTCGCGGGCTACTCGCAGTACGGCTCGGGCCTCGACATCTCGGCGCCGGGCGGGTACTGCTACTCGAACACGACGCCCGAGGGCTGCATCTTCAGCGCGGTGTCGGACGGCTACACGGGCGGCGCGGTGACCGGCCCGACGAGCGGCTCGTACGGCTGGATGCAGGGCACGTCGATGGCCGCGCCGCAGGTGACGGGCGCCGCCGCGGTGGTGGCGTCGAAGACCGGGCTCCGCGGCGCCGCGCTGCGCACGCGCCTCGAGTCGACCGCCGACGACAAGGGCGCCGCCGGCTACGACACGAAGTTCGGCAACGGCCGCCTGAACGTGTACCGCGCCGTCACCGGCAGCGCGGCGCCCGCGGGCCAGTGAGCCGGCCGTAGGCGGACCGCTCGGCGGCACCGCCCCGCACGACGGGCCGCGCGCGAACGCTTGCGCGCGGCCCGTCGTCGCGTTTCCTCTGTGCGGGTGACGGCCCCCGATGCCCCCGACGCCCCCGACGCGCGCGTGCCCGCGCACCACCGCCCCGACGGCGGCTTCCGCAATCCGTGGCCCGGCGGCGAGCGCGCCGGCGTCGGCGGGCTGCTGCGCTGGATGCTCGTCGAGCGGCGCGGCGGGCCGGTGGTCGACCCCGCGCGCGTCGCGGCCGCCGATGCGCGCGCGACGCCGGCGTTC
>CBHYLO010000109.1:0-9968 GCA_966128675.1 uncultured bacterium
CGCGTGCGACCAGGTGCGCGCGCGGTTCGCCCACGCCGAGAGCGACGAGGCGGGGCGCGCGCTCCTGCCCACCCTCGGCGGCCTCGTGGCGGGCGCGCGCAGCGAGGACGAGCGCTACGTCTTCGCGGGCGCCGTCGCGCGCGCCACGCAGGCGCTCGACGGCGACGACGAGGAGGACGACGAAGAGGACGGCGGCGCCGACGAGGCGGACGAGGACGACGACGCGTGAGCGACGACAAGGTCCGCCTCGACAAGTGGCTGTGGGCGGCGCGCTTCTTCAAGACGCGCTCGCTCGCGACCGAGGCCGTCGACGGCGGCAAGGTGGACGTCAACGGCGCGCGCGCGAAGCCCGCGAAGCTGGTGGGACCCGGCGACGAGCTGAAGGTCACCGTCGGCTCGCAGCGCTACGTGCTGCGCGTAACCGGCACCGGCGAGCGGCGCGGGTCGGCCGAGGTGGCGCGCACGCTCTACGAGGAGACCGAGGAGAGCCAGGCGCAGCGCGCGAAGGTCGCCGAGCAGCACCGCCTGATGGCGACGAGCGTCGAGTTCGATCCGGGCCGGCCGAGCAAGAAGGACCGCCGCGACCTGCGGAAGTTCCGCGAGCGCTGAGCTCGGGAGTCGTCGGCCGGCGATGGCGTGGCCGACCGAGGCCGGCGAACGAGAGGGACTACGGATGCTCCGGATGAGACGGATCATACGGATCTCCTCCGCACCGGCGCTGAGGACGTCGCCGCCGCGTGGAGCGATCCGTCTCATCCGTCTCATCCGGAGGATCCGTATCCCCCACGAGTGGTTCATGCACGCGTGGCGCGACGCGGGCCGCCGAGGGCTCGGCAGCGTGGCTCAGTCGCCGAGCACGATGCGCGCGAGCGTCTCGCGCTCCAGCCGGTGCCCGCCCGCGTAGCGCACGACCGAGTACGGCACCTGCGCCTCATCGAGACGCGCGCGCTGCCGCTCGACCATCGCCGCGTTCGCGAACTCGTCGGCGTCGCCCACGACGAACGTCAACGAGGTGGCGCGCAGCGCGTCGCCGTCCCGCGCGAGGTCGAGGTCGTGCGGGATCTCGCCGCCCCACAGCACCACGCGCGCGGCGGGCACAAGCCCGCGTCGGTGGCGCTGCGCGAGCCAGCGGCACGCGGTGACGGTGCCCTGCGAGAAGCCGAGCACGTGGAGGCGCGCGCGCGAGGCGTCGAAGCCGTGCGTCGCGTCGTCCAGCGCCGCGTCCAGCCAGCGCACGTAGTCGGCGATCTCCGCGTCGCGGTCCTCGCGCGTCATCCACGTCGCGCCGACGCGCATCGCGCCGTGGCTCCCGCCCTCGCCCGCGCCGACGTAGAAGCGCGACAGCCCCTCGGGCGCGACCACCAGAAGGGCGTCGCCCGCGAACGGCACGAGGTGCCGCACGAAGTACTCCGCCAGCTGCCCGTAGCCGTGCAGCGCGACCCAGACCTCGGGCGCGTCCGGGGCGCCGGCGTGCCAGTAGCGCGCCGTGCGCGGGACCTCGACGTGCGCGCTGCGGGCCGCGGGCCGCTCGCTCACCGCGTCCTCAGCGCTGGCCGAGGTACGCGACCGCCGTCACCTCGACGAGGATGCCGCGCAGCGACGCGCCGACGACGGTGCGCGTGGGGAACGGCGCCGTGAAGTGCTCGCGGTAGACCGCGTCGAACGCGCCCCAGTCGTCCGAGTGCTGCAGGTGCACCGCGACCGAGACGATGTCGGCCAGCGTGCCGCCCGCGGCCTCCACGACGGTGCGGAGGTTGGCCAGCGTCTGCCGCGACTGCTCCGTGACGTCCTCGCCGACGAGCGCGCCCGTGCGCGGGTCGCGCGGCACCTGCCCCGAGATGAAGAGGAAGTCACCCGCGCGCACGCCGGGCGAGTAGGCGCCGCGCGGCGGCGGGACGTCGGCGCCGAGGGAGACGGGCTGCCACGCGCGCGGCGCGCCGGCGGGATCGGAGGGCGAGGTCGACATGGGTTGCTGGACGGTGTGCGAGGATGTCATTTGTGCGGAGCGGGCGCCGTCAGCGCCGGCGCGCGCCGGCCGGGCGTGCGGCCGGCGGGCGGGTGCCGCCCGCTTCCCGGGAGAGACCGCACGCCATGCCCCTGTATCTGGAGCAGCTCGAGACGCCGGCTCCGGTGGTCGACCTCGACCGCCTGGCCATGAACCTGGACCGCATGGCGGCGTACGCCGCGGTGCACGGGCTGCAGCTGCGCCCGCACGTGAAGACGCACAAGGCGCCGCGCATCGCCGCCGAGCAGCTGCGGCTGGGCGCCGTGGGGCTGACGTGCGCCACGGTGCGCGAGGCGGAGGTCATGAGCGAGCTGACCGACGACCTGCTGCTCGCCTTCCCCATCACCGGCACGACGCGCCTGCGGCGGCTGATGAACATCCCGCCGCGCGTGCGCCTGACGGTGATGCTCGACTCGCAGCGCACCGCCGTGCAGCTCGCGGCGGCCGCGGACGAGGTGGGGCGCGAGGTCCACGTCTTCGTGGAGCAGGACGTCGGCATGCGGCGCACGGGTGTGCAGGACGCGGCGGCCGTGGTGCAGCTGGCCGAGTTCGTGGCGGAGCGCGCGCCGTTGAAGTACGACGGGCTGGGATTCTACCCCGGGCACATCCGCACGGCAATCGGCGCGCAGCAGCCGCAGCTCGCGTCGCTCGCGCAGACGCTCGGCGCGTCCCTCGAAGCGCTGGACAAGGCGGGCCTGGCGCCGCGCGTGGTGAGCGGCGGCTCGACGCCGGCCGCGTGGCGCATGCACGAGGTGGCGGGCATCACCGAGGTGCGGCCGGGCACCTACGTCTACAACGACCGCGCGACGGCCGCGGTGGGCGCGTGCGAGTGGGACGAGTGCGCGCTGACGGTGCTCGCCACGGTCGTCAGCACGAGCGTCCCGGGCCAGGCGGTGATCGACGCCGGCACGAAGGCGCTGGGCCGCGAGCCGATCGACGGCGCGCGGGCGCCCGGCGCCGACGAGCTGCAGACCGCGGGCTTCGGCGCGCTGCTCGACCGGCCCGAGGTGATCGTGTCGCGCATGAGCGAGGAGCACGGCATCCTCGACCTCTCGCGCACGGAGTGGCGGCCGAAGGTGGGCGACCAGGTGCGCGTGGTGCCGAACCACGTGTGCATCGTCGTGCATCTCAACGACGTGATCTACGGCGTGCGCGGGCAGGACGTCGTCGAGACGAAGTGGCCGGTGACGGCGCGCGGCAGGGAGGCTCCGGAGGCGGTGCCGGCCTGGTAAGTGGGGGCGCTGCGGACTGCGGGCTGCGGATCCGATCCGCGCTGCGGACGTTGAACTGCTGGTCTACCGGTCCTTCGAGGGCCTGATGTCCCGGGCGCGTTCGGCCGGGATGGCGACGAGCAGCGTACACGTGATGCGGTGCAGGATCGAGAGGCGGTCGGCAACGACCGCCTGTCCCAGCAGCGGCGAGCCGGCGCGATACCAGTGTGCACTCTCGCGGACGGAGCCGAGGGCGTACTCGTAGATTCGCATCCGATCGCGGCCCGAGCTCC
The DNA here is from genome assembly GCA_966128675.1 of uncultured bacterium. Lineage (GTDB taxonomy): Bacteria > Gemmatimonadota > Gemmatimonadetes > Gemmatimonadales > Gemmatimonadaceae > Roseisolibacter. The sequence continues at coordinate 3,510 of CBHYLO010000109.1, forward strand.
GGCTGTAGCCCTCGGCGATGTTGCCACCGACCGAGCCAACCGCGCGATAGAGCTGTGAGGCTACCGGTGCGGTGATCCTGTTGCGCACCAGCTGGAGCGCGTCATCCCACGCGCGCACCAGGGCGTAGGTCGCGAGGCGGTACATCACGAGTCGCCAGACCAGTCGTTCCTGGCTGGCATTCGCAGGGTCGGCCGCCCATCGTTCGAAGTCGTCCATGGCGCCAAGGTAGGGCGCCCGCCGGCGACCGCCGACTCGCGCGAACGCGTCCCGGTGCAGGAATCCGCAGCCCGCAGTCCGCAGCACCGGCCACTCGCATGTCCCCCCCTCCTCGCCGCATCCTGCTCGTCGACGCCGACGCGTTCTTCGTCGCGGTCGCGCGCCAGGTCGATCCGGAGGGCGCCGGAAGGGCGACGCTGCTGATCGTCGGCGGATCGGCCGAGAGCCGCGGCGTCGTCTGCTCGGCGTCGTACGAGGTGCGGAAGTTCGGGGTGCGCAGCGGCATGCCCATCTCGCGCGCGGTGCGGCTCTGCCCCCAGGCGCTCTGTGTGCCCGTGCCGAAGGGCGCGTGCGGGGAGCAGAGCCGCGCCATCGCCGCCGTGCTCGCGCGCTGGACGCCCGTCGTGCAGGCGTCGAGCATCGACGAGTGGTATCTCGACCTCGGCGGCACCGAGGCGCTCTACGACGAGCCGTTGGCGGCGACCGCGCACCGCATCCGCGCCGCGGTGCACGAGGCGACCGGGCTCTCCGTGTCGATCGGCGCGGGGACGTCGAAGCTGGTCGCGAAGGTCGCCGTGGAGGTCGCGAAGCCCGGCGCCGGCGGCGACGGGGTGCACGCGGTCGCGCCGGGAACCGAGGAGGAGTTCATGACGCGCTTCGCGCTCGCGGACCTCCCCTTCGTCGGGCCCAAGCTGGCCGAGAAGCTGGCGCGGAACGGGCTGCGGCGCGTGCCGGACGCGCGGGCCTACAGCGAGGAGGCGCTCGTGGGGCTGCTGGGGGCGCGCACCGGCCAGTGGCTGTACGAGTGGGTGCGCGGCATCGACGCGCGCCCGGTGGCCGAGCGCGCGGAGCAGAAGTCGGTGAGCCGCGAGGACACCTTCGCGCGCGACCTGCACGACGACGCGGACCTGGAGCGCGAGCTGCTGCGCCTGAGCGAGCGCGTGGCGGCCGACCTGCGCGGCGACGGGCTGCGCGCGCGCACCATCCCGGTGACGGTGCGCGACGCCTATTTCGTGACCCGGCAGGCGGGGCGCACGCTCTATACCGCCGTCGAGAGCGACCGGGCCGTGGCCGCGGTGGCGCGGGAGCTGTTCCGGCGGCTGCGGAAGACGCGGCGCGTGGGCGTGCGGCTGCTGGGCGTCGCCCTCTCGGGGTTCGGGGAGGCCGCGGCGCCCGCGCAGCTGGCGCTGTTCGACGCGGCCGACGGCGGCGAGCCCGCGGGCGGCGAGGCCCCGCCGGTGGAGACGGAGCGCGACCGGCGGCTGGCCCACACCCTGGACGCCATCCGCGGCCGGTTCGGCCAGGCGGTCATCGGGCCGGCCGCCCTCCGCGAGGCCGCCGACCGGCCGTCCCGGGGTCCGGTGGCTCGGCGAGTGCCGTTGTCGGACGGCACCGAGTAGATTCGTCGCGTCCCACCATCCACGACCCGAACCCGCACGCTCCCATGGCGTCCTCGCCCGTGCTCCCCCCCAACCGTCACGTCCCCTTCAAGAAGGGCGGATGGGGCGCGGCGCTTCTGACGATCGCCGGCGCCATCGCCACGTTCCTGACGGCGTTCTACATCCACACGCAGACGTACCGCCACCCGACCGACCTGATGATGCGGACCTTCCCGCACGCGGACGCGTCGCACGGCGCGGCGGCCGGCACGCACGGCGGCACGCCCACGGCCCACTCGACGGCGCCGGCGGCTCCGGCGGCGCCCCCCGCGCCCGCGCACTGAGCGGTCGGCACGGGGCAGGACGAACGGCGAGACCAGCGCACGCGCGGTCTCGCCGTTTCGCGTCTCAGGGGATGCCGCGCCGCTCGCGCATCCCCGCCGGCGCCTCGGGCTTCTGCCCGGGCTTCCACTGCGGCGCCGCGCCGTCGGCCAGCAGGCGCACCGCGCGGATCGTCGACTCCACCACCTGCGCCATGTGCGCGTAGTCCAGCCGGTCCGCCTCGTCGTTCACCGTGTGGTAGTCGCGGTGCAGGTTGAACGTCGAGATCGTGTGCGCCGGGATGCCGAGGTAGGCGAAGGCGATGTTGTCGCTGCGCTGGAAGAAGTTCTGCGCCGGCCGCGGGTCGGCGACCAGCGGGATCCCCGCCGCCGCCAGCCGCTCGCCCATCGTCGAGCGCTCGTAGCCGGTCAGCCACGCCTTCCCCGCGCCGCCCGCGAGCGAGTCGGGCCGCCCGATCATCTCGATCTCGAAGTCGGCGACCGTGCGCGCGAGCGGCACCGCCGGGTTGCGGATGTACCAGCGCGTGCCCACCAGCCCGACCTCCTCGCCGGTGAACGCGCCGAAGACGATCGTCCGCTTCGGCCGCGGGCCGGCCGCGAGCGCGCGCGCCACCAGCATCACGGCCGCGGTGCCCGACGCGTCGTCGTCCGCGCCGTTGAAGATCGAGTCGCCGTCCACCGGCGCGCCGACGCCCAGGTGGTCGTAGTGCGCGCCCACGAGGATGGCCGAGTCGCGCAGCACGGGGTCGCTCCCCTCGAGGATCGCCAGGACGTTGCCGCCCGCCAGCCGCCGCTCGGCCGGCACGGTGTCGAGCGCGGCGAAGCTCGGCGCCAGCGCGACGCCGGGCCGCCCGTTGCGCCCCACCGACGCGAACATCGGGACGCGCTGCACGTACCCGCTGTCCCCCGCCGCCTTCACGCCGTAGCGCGCGAACCGCTCGGCGATGAGGCGCGCGGCGCGCATCGACCCGGGACGCCCGGTGGCCCGCCCCTCCATCGAGTCCGCGGCGAGCGCCGACACCAGCTCCTGCACGTCGGCGGCGGAAACCCGATCGGTGGCGCCAGATGGTGCGCCGGCCGTCGCGGCCGCACACCCTGAGGCGAGGAGAACGACCGAAGGGAGGATGAGACGCAGACGCATGAGCACGGGAATCGGAGGACGGTGAGGCGGAGGACGGAACGACGGAGAACGATACGGCGTGAGACGGAACAGCGGACCCTCCAGGCTCGAAGCTGCAAGCCGAAAGGTCCGCTTCATCGTCTCACGCCCTTCCGTCCTCCGCCGCATCGTCCTCCGCCGTTCCGTCCTCCGCCGTTCCGCCCTCCGTTCGTGCGAACGATCTCAGCGGACCACGAGCACCAGTATGTCGTACAGCGCGTGCGTCCACGCCGTGATCCCGAACCCACGCAGCACGTACAAGCCGCTGAAGAAGAGCCCCGCCAGCACGCGGAAGGTGAACGCCTGCGTCGTCAGCGGCTCGCCGTACGCGCCGATGTGGTGCGCGAGCGCGAAGACGATCGCGCCGCCGATGGTCGCCGCGAGCGCGGAGGCCGCGGGCCCGAGGCCGATCGCGCGCTTCGCGAGCCACATCAGCCCCGACACCAGCACGACGCGGAACAGCAGCTCCTCGTAGAGCCCCGCGCCGAGCGCGATCATCAGCTTGGACGCGACGCCCAGGCGGGCGATCGGCTCGGCGGCGATCACCAGGCCGGGGAGCGTCTGCATCAGGCGCGCGGTCGCCATCCCCACCGCGAGGCCGCACACGACCGCCATCACCGCCGACTCGACCAGCATCCCCGCGAACACGTCGCCGCGCAGCGGCTGGCGCGTGCGCCGCAGGTCGCGGACGACCAGCGCCAGCGCGATCGCCACGATCAGGACGCCGAACGCCAGCGGCCCGTGGGGGCCGAGCAGCGCGACGAAGGGCGTCTTGAGCCAGACGTCGGCGCCGTTGCGCAGCCCGCCGCCGCCGGCGCCGCCCAGCAGCGCGGCCAGCGCCTCGTAGGCCACCAGCAGCGGCAGGGCGAAGGTGAGGCTGTACCGCGGCGCGCGGCTCAGCGCCCAGTACGAGGAGCCCGAGGAGGCGGGTTTGCCGAGGAGGGCGGCGGGCGAGGCGGTCGACATGTGCTGGAACCTACGAGGTCGCGTTGCGCCGGGATTCGGGGCGCCGCTACGGTTCGCGCATGGCCCTCCCCGCCCCCATCCCGACGGACCACGACGCCCCGCCGCCCGCGTCCGCGCGCCGCCAGGCGTGGCGCGCCGAGCTCGCGGCGACGCGGCGGCTGGCCGTGCCGGTCGCGATGGTGCAGGTCGGCCTGATGCTCATGGGCGTCGTCGACACGATGATGGTCGGGCGCCTCTCCGCGTCGGCCCTCGCCGCCGTCGCGCTGGGCAACCTCTACTTCTTCAACGTCACCGCGTTCGCCACCGGCATGCTGATGGCGCTCGATCCGGTGGTGGCGCAGGCCGTCGGCGCGCGCGACCACGACGCGATCGCGCACGGGGTGCAGCGCGGCGTGCTGCTCGCGCTGCTGCTCACGATCCCCACCGCGCTGCTGATGGTGCCGTGCGCCGCGGTGCTGCGGGCCGTCGGCCAGCCGGCGGAGGTGATCGACGCCGCCTCGCGCTACGTGTGGCTGTCGATCCCCGCGCTGCCGGCGTGGCTCGGCTTCGTCGTCCTCCGCCAGACGCTGCAGGCGATGGCGCAGACGCGCGCGATCGTGCTCACCATCGTCGTCGCCAACCTGCTGAACGTGGTGCTCGACTGGGGGCTCATCTTCGGCCGCCTCGGCCTGCCCGCGCTCGGCACCGACGGGAGCGCGATCGCCACCACGCTCGCGCGCTGGGCGATGGCGCTGCTGCTGCTGGGCGCCGCGTGGCCGCGGCTGCGCCCCGCGCTGCGGCCGTGGCTGCGCGACTCCGCGCGCCCGGCGGCGCTCTGGCGGCTGGCGCGCATCGGGGTCCCGATCGGCGCGCAGCAGCTGCTCGAGTTCAGCGCGTTCGGCGCGATCGGGCTGCTCATGGGCCGCCTGGGCACCGTCGCGATGGCCGGCCACCAGGCCACCATCAACCTCGCCTCGCTCACCTTCATGGTGCCGCTGGGCGTGGGCGCGGCGGCGGCGGTGCGCGTGGGGCACGCGGTGGGCGCGGGCGACGCGGTCGGCGCGCGCCGCGCGGCGAAGGCGGCGATGGTCTGGGGCATCGGCTTCATGCTCGTGAGCGCGGTCGTGCTGCTGCTCGCGCCGCACGCGCTGGCGCGGCTCTACACGCCCGACGCCGCCGTCATCGCGGTCGCGGCGACGCTCATCCCGCTCGCCGGCATCTTCCAGGTGTTCGACGGGCTGCAGGTCGTCTCGCTCGGCGTGCTGCGCGGCGTCGGCGACACGCGCGTCCCGATGATCGTCAACGTCGTCGGCTTCTGGCTCGTCGGGCTGCCGGTCGGCGTCTGGCTGGGGCTGCGACGCGGGCTGGGACCGGCCGGGCTCTGGCTGGGCCTCGTCGCCGGGCTCGCCGCGGTGGGCATCGTGCTGGGCCTGCGCGTGCGGCACCGGCTGGCCGGCGAGCTGCGGCGGCTCCACCACGCATAGCCCCGCAGAACGGGACTTGCACGAGCGCGCGGGCATGACCGACCCGCACCTCGCCACCGCCCTGCGCGACGCCGCGCGCCCGCTCGCGGGCGACGACGCGGACCACGACGCGCTCCTCGACCTCGTCGGCGACCGCCGACTCGTGCTCCTCGGCGAGGGCTCGCACGGCACGCACGAGTTCTACGCGGCGCGCGCCGCCATCACGCGCCGGCTGGTCGTCGAGCGCGGCTTCGACGCCGTCGCGGTCGAGGGCGACTGGCCCGACTCCGACCGCGCCAACCGCTGGGTGCGCGGGCGCGGCCGCGACGCGGCGGCGGCCGACGCGCTCGGCGGCTTCCGCCGCTTCCCACAGTGGATGTGGCGCAACTCGGACGTCGTCCGGCTGCTGGAGGCGCTGCGGCAGCACAACGCGCGCGCCGGCCGCGAGCGCGCCGCCGGCTTCTACGGGCTGGACCTCTACAGCCTGCACGCGTCCATCGACGAGGTGCTGCGCTACCTCGACGAGACGGACCCCGAGGCCGCGCGCCGCGCGCGCTACCGCTACGCGTGCTTCGACCACTTCGGCGAGGACCCGCAGCACTACGGCTACGCCGCGAGCTTCGACCTGTCGCAGAGTTGCGAGGACGCGGTCGTGCAGCAGCTGGTGGACCTGCGCCGCCGCGCGCCCGACTCCGTCGCCGACGACGCGCGCGACGGCGACGACGCGGCCGACGACTTCTTCTCGGCCGAGCAGAACGCGCGGCTGGTGCTGGACGCGGAGCGCTACTACCGGAGCATGTTCCACGGGCGCGTGTCGAGCTGGAACCTGCGCGACACGCACATGGCCGACACGCTCGACGCGCTCGTGCAGCACCTGCGCGCCAAGGGGCGCGAGGGCAAGGTCGTCGTATGGGCGCACAACTCCCACCTCGGCGACGCGCTCGCCACCGAGATG
>CBHYLO010000110.1:0-9932 GCA_966128675.1 uncultured bacterium
TCCGCATGGTGCGAGATCCCTCGCCACCACGCGGAGCCATCCGCACTCATCAAAGCCGTTATCGGATTGCTTCCCTGCAGATGCCGTTCGGGTCCGGCGCGCCGCGCTCGGATCAGCGACGCACGACCATCAGCGGCACGTCGACGTACAGCGGGTGCGGCGGCACCACGTGGCGCACGCGGATCGTGTAGCTCCCCGCGGGCGCGGCGATCACGCGGCGGTCGTGCTGCACCACCGAGTCGCCCGGCGCGAGCGTGCTGGTGATGCTGTACGCCGCGCAGTGGATGAACGGGTTGGCGAGCAGCGCGTCGCGGCCGGTCTCGAAGTCCAGCCCGCAGACGACGTGCTCCACGCGGACGGGCGCCGAGCCGCGGTTCACGAGGACCGAGCGGACGTCGATGGTGTCGCCGGTCGCCGGGCGCGCCGGCGTGATGACGACGCGCTGCTGCAGGCCGTCGGCCGTGCGCTCGACCGGGGTCGTGCTGAGCGACGGGGCGGTGATGCCGTCGATCGTCGTGGCGCTGCTGCAGGCGGCCGTGCCGGCCGCGAGGCCGGCGAGGGCGCCGAGCGCGAGCCGACGGGCGACGCGCGAACGAAGCAGGTGGGACATGGGATGTCGCTGGTGCCGAAGTGAGGGTGGAGCGGGCCCGCGGAGCGTCCGGCCGCGCGGTGCGCGCCGTCGTCCTGCCCCTTCTACCCACCCCCAGGGGCGGCGGTCACGCGTCCCCGCCCACGGTTAGCTTTTCCAGGTCGCGCCCGCCGCCGCCCCGCGTGGCGCGCCCGTCCCCTCACGCGCTCCCGCATGCGCCACGCCCTCATGCGTCGTCCCGTTCTCGCGGCAGTCGTCGCGGCCTCGCTCGCCGCCACGCTCGCCGCCACGCTCGCCCCGGCGCTCGGCGCCCAGCAGCCGGCGGCCGACACGCGGCGCCTCACCGTCGCGCGCATCTTCGGCGGGCGCGAGCTGACGCCGTTCGGCGCGCCGGGCGTGCGCTGGATGAAGGACGGCCGCTCGTACGTCGCGGCGCGCGCCGCCGCCGACGGCCGCGGCACGGAGCTCGTGCGCGTCGACGCGCTCACCGGCGCCGCGACCGTGCTCGCGCCGGCGAGCGCCATCGTCGACGCGCGCGGCCAGGCGATCGCGGTCGAGGAGTTCGAGCTCTCGCCGGACGAGCGCAAGGCGCTGCTCTTCAGCAACTCGGTGCGCGTGTGGCGCACGAACACGCGCGGCACGTACCACGTCGTCGACTTCGACGCGCGGCGCGTGATCCCGATCGCCACCATCACCACGCCGGGCACCGGCGCCTCGCGCGCCGCCGACTCGATGCCCGCGCCCGCCCTCGGCCAGAACCCGACGGCCGCGTCGCTGCCGAGCTTCATCGGGCGCGGCCTGGCGAGCGGCGCGGCCGATCCGGACCTGCAGCAGTTCGCGAAGTTCTCGCCCGACTCGCGCAGCGTGGCGTACGTGCGCGCGAACGACCTGTGGGTGAAGGACCTCGCCAGCGGCGCCGTCACGCGCCTCACCACGGACGGCTCGGACGACATCATCAACGGCACCACCGACTGGGTGTACGAGGAGGAGCTGGGGCTGCAGGACGCCTTCCGCTGGAGCCCCGACTCGCGGCGGCTCGCGTACTGGCGCTTCGACCAGCACGCGGTCCCCGCGTTCCCGATGGTGAACGAGACCGCGGCGCAGTACCCGCAGGTGAGCGTGCTGCGCTACCCGAAGGCGGGCGCGCCCAACTCGCGCGTCACCGTCGGCGTGGTCGCCGCCACCGGCGGATCGACGAGGTGGATGGACGTCGGCCCCGACACCGGCCAGTACGTCGCGCGCATGGAGTGGGTCGACGCCGACTCGATCGCGGTGCAGCGGCTGCCGCGCAAGCAGGACCGCCTCGACCTGCTGCTGGTGAGCGCCGCGACGGGCCGCGCGCGCACGGTGCTCTCCGACCGCGACTCCGCCTACGTCGACGTCGAGGGCGAGGCGGTGCACTGGCTCGACGGCCATCGCCGCTTCCTCTACCGCAGCGATCGCGGCGGCTGGCGCGGCTGGTGGCTGTACGACCGCAGCGGACGCCTCGTTCGCCAGGTCACGCCGAACGGCGCCGACCACCTGAGCATCGCGGGCGTGGACGAGCGCGCGGGCGTCGCCTACGTCACCGCCGCCGCGCCCACGCCGATGGAGCGCAACCTGTACCGCTGCGCGCTCGCGGGCACGGCGCCGAGCTGCACGCGCGTCACCGCGCAGCCGGGCACGCACGCGGTGGACGTCGCGCCCGGCGCGCGCTGGGCCATCGACACCTGGTCGCGACTCGGCCGCGCGCCGGTCGTGACGCTGCACGAGCTGCCGGCGATGCGCCCCGTGCGCACGCTCGAGGACAACGCCCCGGTCGCGCAGCGGCTGGCGGCGCTCGACGTCGCGGCGCCGCAGTTCCTGCGCGTGCCGATGGCCGACGGCACGCAGCTCGACGCGTACCGCCTGGTGCCGCCGCGCTTCGACAGCACGAAGGCGCACCCGGTGCTGATGTACGTCTACGGCGGGCCCGCGGCGCCGCAGGTCAGCGACGCGTGGAGCGGCACGCGCTTCCTCTGGCACCAGATGCTCACGCAGCAGGGCTACGTCGTGCTGGTGGTGGACAACCGCGGCGCCGCCTGGCGCGGCCGCGACTTCCGCAAGCAGACGCAGTACCGCCTGGGCGTGCAGGAGTCGTCGGACCAGATCGAGGCCGCGCGCTGGGCGGCGCGGCAGCCGTGGGCCGACGCGACGCGCATCGGCATCTGGGGGTGGAGCTACGGCGGCTACATGACCGCGCTGTCGCTGGCGCGCGGCGGCAACGTCTTCAAGGCGGGGATCGCGGTCGCGCCGGTGGTCGACTGGCGCTTCTACGACACGATCTACACCGAGCGCTTCATGTGGACGCCGCAGGAGAACCCGAACGGCTACCAGCTCAGCGCCGTCGGCAGCTACGTCGACAACCTGACCGCGCGGCTGCTGCTGGTGCACGGCACCGGCGACGACAACGTCCATCCGCAGAACTCGACGGTGCTCGCCGACCTGCTGCAGCAGGCGGGCAAGCCGTTCTCGATGATGCTGTACCCGAACCGCACGCACTCCATCTCGGGCGGGCGCACGCAGGTGCACCTGTTCGACACGTTCACGCGCTTCGTCCTGGAGAACCTGTGAGAGCACGACTCGTGGTGGCCGGCGCCGTCTCCCTCGTCGCCGCCGCGTGCGCCGCCGGCGGCGCCGCGCAGGTGGACCGCACCCCGGCGCGCCTCCGCGCCGAGGCGCTGCGGCACGCGCCGCGCCCGCAGACGCGCGCGGAGCGCACGCGCTACCTGGAGACCTCGCGCAACGAGGACGTGCTCGCGTTCCTCGACTCGCTGGTGGCGATGGACGGACGGCTGGTGCGCACGTCGATCGGGCGCAGCGGCGAGGGCCGCGACCTGCCGGCGATCATCGCGTCGCGGCCGCGCGTCGCCACGCCGGCGGAGGCGCGCGCGCTCGGGCGGCCCATCGCCTACGTGCAGGCCAACATCCACGCCGGCGAGGTGGAGGGGAAGGAGGCGCTGCAGATGCTGCTGCGCGACCTGGCGCTCGACCCGAAGCCCAACGTGCTCGACTCGGTCGTGCTGGTCGCGGTGCCCATCTACAACGCCGACGGCAACGAGAAGTGGGGGCCGCAGGCGCGGCAGCGCGGCGCGCAGAACGGGCCCGAGACGGTGGGGCAGCGCCCGAACGCCGCGGGGCTCGACCTGAACCGCGACTACGTGAAGGCGGAGGCGCCGGAGACGCGCGCGTCGCTGGCGGCGTTCAGGCAGTGGGACCCGGACGTGTTCGTGGACCTGCACACGACCAACGGCAGCTACCACGGCTACGCGCTCACCTACTCGCCGTCGCTGCACCCCGCGGCGCCGCTCGGCGCCTTCACGCACGACACCGTGCTGCCCGAGCTGCGCCGGCGCATGAAGGCGCGCCGCGGCTTCGAGACCTTCCCGTACGGCAACTTCGGCGCGGACGAGGGCATCGGGCCGCGGCAGCCGCTCACCGACTCGGTGAAGAGCGGCTGGTACACGTACGAGCACAAGCCGCGCTACGGCACCAACTACTACGGGCTGCGCGGCCGCCTCTCGGTGCTCAGCGAGGCCTACTCGCACGACCCGTTCGAGCGGCGCGTCGCGTCGACGTACGCGTTCGTGCACGAGCTGCTGTCGCTGGTCGCGGAGCGGCCGACGGCGGCGCGGCTGATCACGGCGCGCACGCAGGCGCGGCCGGCCGGCGCGGTGCCGATCCGCGCCCGCTTCGCGCAGCGTCCGTCGCGGCAGCCCGTCCTCGTCGAGGTGCTCACCGCGACCGGCGACTCGTCGCAGACCCAGCCCGGCGTGCCGCGCGGCATCCGGCGCACGGGCCGCTACCTCGCGCAGGCGATGCCGGTGGTGGACCGCTTCGAGGGCACGCTGACGCGCACCATTCCCGCCGGCGGCTGGGCGATCGACGTCGCGGCGCCGGGCGCCGACTCCGCGGTGAAGCTGCTGCTCGCGCACGGCATCCGCGTCACGCGCGCGGGCTCGCTCGCCGCCACCGACGTCGAGACCTTCCGCGCCGACTCGATCGTGAAGGCGCCACGCGCCTTCCAGGGGCACCAGGAAGTGCGGCTCGAAGGGGCGTGGCGCACGGAGCGCCGCGGGCACGGCGACTCGTACGTCGTCTCCGCCGACCAGCCGCTGGCGCTGCTCGCGCTCGAGCTGCTCGACCCGCAGAGCGACGACGGGCTGGCGACGTGGAACGTGTTCGACGCGGCGCTGCGCGTGGGCGGCGATTTCCCCGTGACGCGGCTCCTGACGCCCGCGCCGTGAGCGACGCCGCGTCGTACACGCTCCGGACGCACCGCCCCGGCGACATGGGGTGGGTCGTGCAGCGGCACGGCGAGCTGTATCACGCGGAGTACGGCTGGGACGAGCGCTTCGAGGCGCTCGTCGCGCGCACCGCGGCCGACTTCCTCGAGCAGCTGGACCCCGCGCGCGAGCGGTGCTGGATCGCGGAGCGCGACGGCGCGCGCGTCGGCTGCATCTTCGTCGTGCGGCATCCCGAGCGCGAGGGCGTCGCGAAGCTGCGGCTCTTCCTGATCGAGCCGCACGCGCGCGGCCTGGGGCTCGGCCGGCGGCTGGTGCAGGAGGTGACGCGCTTCGCGCGCGACGCCGGCTACCACACGATCACGCTCTGGACGCAGAGCACCCTGCTGGCCGCGCGGCACCTGTACGCCGAGGAGGGCTACCGGCTGGTGCGCGCGGAGGTGCACGACAGCTTCGGGTGGCCGCTGACGGCGGAGACCTGGGAGCTCACCCTCGGAGCGGAGCGCCTGACGGGGGCGTCATGATGCGGCCACGCGTCGGCCCCGCGGCGTTGCCCGCCCGGACCTGCATCGTCTGACTCGGACCACGCCGGCGTCGACCGGCCGCGCCGCGACGATCAGGACCGGGGATGGGTGGATGAAGGGGATCGTGTTCAACCTGCTCGCCGATCTGGTGCGGCGGGACTTCGGCGACGACGCCTGGGACGACCTGCTCGACGCCGCGAACGCGACCGGCTCGTACACGTCGCTCGGCACCTACGAGGACGAGGAGATGGTCCGCCTCGTGGCCGCGGCGTCGGCCGCGCTGGGGCGCACGCCGGGCGACATCCTGCGCTGGTACGGCCGCGGCGCGATGCCGATGCTGGCCGAGAAGTACCCGCACTTCTTCGCCGCGCCGGGCGCCACGCGCCCGTTCCTGCTGACGCTGAACCACATCATCCACCCCGAGGTGCGCAAGCTGTACCCCGGGGCCGACGTGCCCGAGTTCGGGTATCCCGACTCGGCCACCGACGCGCTGGTGATGGAGTACCGCTCCGCGCGGCAGCTGTGCATGCTGGCCGAGGGCTTCATCGCCGGCGCGGCCGACCACTTCGGCGAGTCGGTGGAGATCGCGCAGACGGAGTGCATGCACCGCGGCGACGCGCGCTGCGTCTTCCAGTTGCGCTTCGCGCCGCGTGCCGCGCTCGTCGCGCACTGACGCGCCGACGGCGGGCAGCGCGGTGCACCCGGAATCCGCCCCGGCCGTGGACGCGCAGCTGGACGCGCAGGTCGCGCGGCTGACGCGCCGCTTCGAGCGCGAGCGCGCGGCGCGCCTGGAGGCCGAGGCGGTGGCCGAGCGCGGCCTCCGCGACCTCTACGAGCGCCAGCGCGAGATCGTGCTGCTGGGCGCGATCAGCGCGGAGGCGAACCGCGCGACGTCCGTGGAGGCGGTGCTGCGCTTCGCGGTCGAGCAGCTGTGCGCGCACACCGGCTGGCCGGTCGCGCACGTGCTGCTGCCCGCGCCGCCGGACGACGAGGCCGCGGAGCCGGGCGTCGCGGCCCTGGTCACGTCGGGCATCTGGCACTGCCGCGCGGCGACGCAGTTCGGCTCGTTCGTCGAGGCCACCACGCGCTGCCGCTTCGCGCGCGGCGAGGGGCTGCCGGGCCGCATCCTCGCGTCGGGCGCGCCGCTCTGGATCTCGGACATCGCGGTGGACGCGGGCTTCCCGCGCTGGCGCGAGGCGGCCGACGCCGGATTGCGCGCGGGCTTCGGGCTGCCGGTGCTGGTGGGCGAGCAGGTCGGCGCGGTGCTCGAGTTCTTCTCGGAGGCGGCCGTCCCGCCCGACGGCCCGCTGCTGGAGCTGGCCGCGCACGTGGGCGTGCAGCTCGGGCGGGTGCTGGAGCGCAAGCGCGCCGAGGAGCGGCTGGTGCACGACGCGTTTCACGACGCGCTCACCGGGCTGCCCAACCGCGCGCTCTTCCGCGAGCGGCTGGAGCTGGCGGTGAAGCGCGCGCGGCGCCACGCGGACTACCGCTTCGCGGTGCTCTTCCTCGACCTCGACCGCTTCAAGCTGGTCAACGACAGCCTCGGGCATCACGTCGGCGACCGGCTGATCGAGGAGGCGTCGCGGCGGCTGTCGCGCTGCCTGCGGCACGACGCGCTGCTGCCGCTCGCGCCCGGCACGCGCTCGCCCGGCGAGGACACGCTGGCGCGGCTCGGCGGCGACGAGTTCACGGTGCTGCTGGACGACATCCGCGAGGACAGCGACGCGTTCCGCGTGGCGGAGCGGCTGCAGGCCGCGCTGCAGGAGCCGTTCGTGCTCGACGGCCACGAGATCGTCACCAGCGCCAGCATCGGCGTGGTGAGCAGCGGCCGCATCGACGGCGCCGACAGCGTGGACGCGCTGCTGCGCAACGCCGACGCGGCGATGTACCGCGCGAAGGCCAACGGCCGCGCGCGCGCGGAGCTGTTCGACACGACGATGCACGCGCAGGCGATGGCGCGCCTGCGGCTGGAGGCGGAGCTGCGGCGCGCACTGGAGCGCGAGGAGTTCCGGCTCGTCTACCAGCCCATCATCGCGCTGGCGAGTGGCGAGTTCGCGGGCTTCGAGGCGCTGGTGCGCTGGCAGCACCCGACGCGCGGCCTCGTCTCGCCGATGGAGTTCATCCCCGTGGCCGAGGAGTGCGGGCTGATCCTGCCGCTCGGCGACTGGGTGCTGCGCACCGCGTGCCGGCAGCTGCGCGCGTGGCAGGCGGCCTTCCCGGCGGCGGCGCGCATGACCATGAGCGTCAACATCGCGCCGCGGCAGTTCGCGCAGCCCGACCTGCTGGAGCGCGTGCGCCGCGTGCTGGCGGAGACCGATCTCGACGCGTCGTGCCTGAAGCTCGAGATCACCGAGACGGCCGCGATGGGCAACGCCGCGCGCACGCAGGAGGTGCTGCAGGCGCTCCACGCGCTCGGCGTGCGGCTCAGCATCGACGACTTCGGCACGGGCTACTCGTCGCTCAGCTACCTGCGGCGCTTCCCGCTGCAGACGCTGAAGATCGACCGCTCGTTCATCGACGGGATGGACCGCGAGCAGGAGAGCCGCGAGATCGTGCGCGGCATCATCGCGCTGGCGACGACGCTCGGCATGGACGTCGTCGCGGAGGGCGCCGAGACGCGGGAGCAGGTCGCGCACCTGCGCGAGCTGTCGTGCGGCTTCGGGCAGGGCTACTTCTTCCAGCGCCCGGCGGACGAGGCCACGATCACGGGGCTGCTGTCGGCGATGGCGCCGGAGCCCGCGACCGCGGCCTGACGCCGCGCGGTCTGCCGTTCAGCAGACCAGCGTGTAGTTGTCGGCCAGCGTCTCCGCGCGGGCGGCCGACCGCTCGGCCGGACCGGCGATGTTCTGCGGGCTGCAGGCGAACGTGCGGCCGCCGCCCCCGCGCCCGCTGGGCGCGCCCTCCAGCTGGAACACCCGCCACGCGCGGTCGAGCGGCAGGTCGGCCGGCCGCGCGATGCGGAAGCGCAGGTCGGTCACCGTGCGCACGTCGCCCAGCCGCAGCGTGTCCGCCACGACCACCGGCTCGCTCTCGGCGTGCGCGGTCCAGGCGCGCGGCTGGCCGGGCGTCAGCTCGACGCTCGTGACGAGGAGCGCCTTCACGCGCGTGCCGACCGACACCAGCGGCCGCACGTCGACGATGCGGCCGTCCTCGCGGACGACCATCGGCTCCGCGCTCGTGCCGCCGCCGGGCCACGGCGCGGTGACGAGCGCGGAGTCGACGCGCACCTCGATGGCGTCCCGCGTCACGCGCCAGCTGCCGCGGAAGCGGCCGGCCGGCGAGTAGACGCTCTCCAGCGACGAGATGTCGAAGCCCGGGCGGGCGCCCCGCCGCGGCAGGTGCGCGCAGGCGGTGGTCGCGAGCAGGGCGAGCAGCGCCACCGTGGCGTGCCGGGCGGGGCGGAGCGCAGGCGTCATCGACGTCGGGGGTGTCACTTGGAGAGCGCGAACTGGAACGGCTGCTGGACGAGCTGCTTCACCTTGCGCCCGCCCACCTCCGCCGGCAAGAAGTGCAGCGTCGAGAGGGCGTCGCGGACGGCGGTCGTGAACGCCTCGCCGGTCGACGACAGGACCTTGAACGACCCCGGCTCGACGCGGCCCGTCGTGTCGACGACGAACTGCGCGAGCACCTCGCCCTCCCGCCGCGCGGCGCGCTCCTCCGCGGGGTAGCGCGGGCCGAGCGAGCCGCCCGCGGGGCTGACGGGCTTCTCGACCTGGAACTCGAAGTACACCGCGTCGGGACCCACGATCTGCGGCGCGCCGGCCTCCGCTCCGTCGGCCATGCGGCGCTTGCGCGGCAGCGTCGCGTGCGACAGGGAGTCCTTCACGGACGGCAGCGCGGCCGACCGCACCTTCATGCGGAGCGCGCCGCTGTCGGGCGGAGCGACCGTCACCACGCGCAGCTCGGGCATCCGGGCCACCTCGGGCGTCGGCGGCGCCTCGGGCGTCGCGCGGGCGACGGTCGCGGCCGCGCTGTCCGCGGCCGGCCGACTGGCGACCATGTCGGGCGCCGCGCAGGCGAGCAGCGCGGCCACCGTGGAGGCACCCGCCACGGCGCCCAGCCCGAGCGTGCGCGCGAGGCGGACGCGGGGACGCAGCGGGCGCGCGCGCATCGTCGCGATGCGGCGCTCCAGGTCCGTCGGCGACGGGGCGAGGGCCGAGAGCGCGGCGAGCGCGGGGACCGTTCCGCGCGCCTGGTCGCGGCGCTGCGCCACCGCGAGCAGCAGCAGCCCGTAGCGCGTGACGTCGGGATGGGCGCGCAGCACGCGCGCGTCGCAGTCGATCTCGATCGCGGCGCGCAGCCGGCGCGCGATCCACCAGGCGGCGGGATTCCAGGGCATCGCGGCCACCAGCAGCGCGCCGGCCATCAGCAGCGCCGGGTCGCCGGCGCGCGCGTGCTCCTGCTCGTGCCGCAGCACCAGCGCGCGCAGCGGCCGCTCCAGCGCGAGCGCCCACGTGGGCAGCACGATCCGCGGCCGCCGCACGCCCAGCACCGCGGGGCCCAGGTCGGGCGCGACGGCCACCGCAGCCCCGCGGTCCCGGTGGCCCGGGTCCAGGA
>CBHYLO010000111.1:0-9880 GCA_966128675.1 uncultured bacterium
GACCAGGGCGGCGCGCGCGGTCGCGGACTCGAAGCGCGGGCTCCCGCCGGCGGCACGGGGTCCGGCCGTGCCGGCGGAGGCCCCCGCGGCGCGCGGCGTGGGACGGACGGCGGATCGGGAGGGCGCGCCCGACGCGCGGGCGCCGGTGGAGCTGGAGCGGTTGGCCATCGGGAAGAACTCCTGGATCGGTCGTGGTAAGGAAATTGCCGTGCTCATGCGTCAGCGCTGTGCCCGGCCGACACGTACCGTCGGCTCGGGCAGTCGTCACAGGAGGGCTCGGCTGGCGCGCGGGATGCTGCGTCGACCGGGCGGCCCGTCCGACGAGGCGCGCCCCAGGGCGTTCGATCGTGCATCTTTCCGGCCCGTTTCAGCCCGCCCCGCTTCCACCGCCCGCCCGCCCCGTCGAGGGACTCATGAGCGCGACAGGCAAGACCGTACTCCTCGTGGAAGACAACGAGGACAACCGCATCGTCTATTCCACCATCCTGCGCCACTTCGGCTATCAGGTCACCGAGGCGCTGAACGGCGAGGAGGGGATCGCGAAGGCCAAGAGCGAGAAGCCCGACCTGATCCTGATGGACATCTCCATCCCGATCATCGACGGCTGGGAGGCGACGCAGGTCCTCAAGCACGACCCCGAGACGCGCGCGATCCCGATCATCGCGCTGACGGCGCACGCCCTGGCGAGCGACCGGGAGAAGGCGATGGAGGTCGGCTGCGACGGCTACCTCGCGAAGCCGTGCGAGCCGCGCGCCGTGGTGGCCGAGGTGCAGCGCTTCCTCGGCAAGGGCGAGCCGAGCGCCGCGGGCGCGACGGCGAGCATGGGGTCCGCGGCGTCGAGCCGCGCTTGACCGCCGTTCCCTCGCCGGCAATGACGCGCATCCTCGTCGTCGACGACCACGAGGACAACGTCGAGCTGCTGCGGGCGCGGCTCGAGGCGCGGGGCTATCAGGTGGAGGCCGCACGCGACGGGCTCGAGGCGCTCGAGCAGGTCGACGCGCGGCCGCCCGACCTCATCCTGCTCGACGTCATGATGCCGAAGCTCGACGGCATCGAGGTGGTGCGCCGGATCAAGGGCAACCCGAAGCTGCCCTTCATCCCCATCATCATGCAGACCGCGCTCGAGACGACCGAGGACAAGGTCGAGGGGCTCGACGCGGGCGCCGACGACTACATCACGAAGCCCATCGACTTCGCCGAGCTCGAGGCGCGCGTGAAGTCGCTGCTGCGCATCAAGGCGCTGCAGGAGGAGCTGGCGAAGGCCAACGAGTCGCTGCTGCGCATGTCGCAGATCGACGGGCTGACGGGCGTCGACAACCGCCGCCACATCGAGGAGCGGCTGACCGAGATGTTCGACCACTCGGCCCGCCTCAACGAGCCGCTGGCCGTCGTGATGTGCGACGTGGACCACTTCAAGAGCGTCAACGACACGCACGGCCACCAGGCCGGCGACGCGGTGCTCCGCCAGGTGGCCGACGTGCTGCGCGAGACGGCGCGCGAGATCGACCGCGTGGGCCGCTACGGCGGCGAGGAGTTCCTCGTCATCCTGCCGGGCGCCAACGTCGACGACGCGGTGGCGTTCGCGGAGCGGGTGCGGCAGGCGATCGACGCCCGCGAGTTCGCCTACGACGGCGGCACCGTGCGGCGCACGCTGAGCGCGGGCGTGGCGTCGTGGCCGCACTCCGACGTGCGCCACCAGGAGGCGCTGGTGAAGGCCGCCGACGACGCGCTGTACGTGGCCAAGGAGTCCGGCCGCAACCGCGTGGTGGCCTACGGCTCGCCGGCGTTCGTCGCGCACGAGCGGCCCGAGGGCCGTGCCGACGGCAGCGCGCGCGCGACGGCGGCGACGGCGGCGACGGCCGCCGCGCCCGCACCGTAACGCCGCGCGCCGCGGGCGTCCCGATACGCGCCCGCACCGTCGCGCGTCCGCGCCGCCGCGTTAGCTTTGCGGGCATGAGCGCCCCCGCCTCCAGCCCGTCCGCCCCGCCCGCGGCCCTGGCCGCACGGGCGGCCACCCTGCGCGAGCAGCTCGAGCGCGCGTCGCACGAGTACTACGTGCTCGACCGGCCGTCGCTCGCCGACGCGGAGTACGACCGGCTGTTCCGCGAGCTGCAGACGCTGGAGGCCGAGCACCCGTCGCTGCGCACGCCCGACTCGCCGACGCAGCGCGTGGGCGCCGAGCCGCAGTCCGCGCTGCCCAAGCACCAGCACCTGGTGCCGATGCTGTCGCTCGGCAACGCGTTCTCGGACGAGGAGCTGACCGCGTGGGAGGAGCGCGCGGTGCGGCTGGCGGGCGACGACGTGCGCGGCGCCGGCTACACGGCGGAGCTCAAGATCGACGGCGCGGCGGTGAGCCTGACGTACGAGGACGGCGTGCTGGTGACCGGCGCGACGCGCGGCAACGGCACGATCGGCGAGGTGGTGACGCCGAACCTGCGCACCATCCGCGACATCCCGCTGCGGCTGCACGCGACCAACGGCGTCCCCGCGCCGACGGGCGTGCTGGAGATCCGCGGCGAGGTCTACATGCCGTTCTCGCGCTTCGAGCGCATGAACGAGGCGCGCGTGCAGGCCGGCGAGCCGGTGTTCGCGAACCCGCGCAACGCCGCCGCCGGCGCGCTGCGCCAGCTCGACCCGCGCATCACGGCGTCGCGGCCGCTGCGCTTCTTCGGCTACAGCGTCGTGCGCCCCGCGCACCTCGCGCCCCTGCCCTTCCGCACGCAGTGGGAGCTGCTGGAGACGCTGGCCGCGTGGGGCATCCCGGTGGCGCCGAGCCGGAAGCGGTGCGCGACGCTGGACGAGGTGCACGCGTGGGCGGGCGAGATCGAGCGCACGGTGCGCGCGCAGCTCGACTTCGCGATCGACGGCGCGGTGGTCAAGGTCGATCCGCTGCGGCTCCAGGCGGAGCTGGGCGACGTGGGCCGCGAGCCGCGGTGGGCGGTGGCGCGCAAGTTCGCGCCCGACATCGCCGAGTCGACGCTGCTGGACATCCAGGTCAACATAGGGCGCACCGGATCGGTCAATCCGTTCGCGATGCTGGAGCCGGTGGAGATCGGCGGCGCGACGGTGAAGCTGGCGACGCTGCACAACTTCGCGCTCATCGCCGACAAGGACCTGCGCGTCGGCGACCGCGTGCAGGTCAAGCGCGCCGGCGAGGTGATCCCGCAGGTCATCGGCCCGATCCCCGAGCGCCGCGACGCCGAGCATCCGCCGGCGCCGTACGTGCCGCCGACCGCGTGCTACGCCTGCCAGTCGGCGCTGGAGGCGGGCGAGGACCGCGGGATGCTCTACTGCCCGAACTTCCAGTGCCCGGCGCGGCAGCTGGAGGGGCTCGTGCACTTCGCGTCGCGCGGCGCGATGGACATCCGCGGGCTGTCGTACGCGCGCATCGAGCAGCTGACGTCGGAGCACCGCGAGGACGAGCTGCATCCGTTGGTGCGCGACGCGTCCGACCTCTACACGCTGACGGTCGAGGACCTGTTGCGGCTGGAGCGCTTCGCCGACCGGAGCGCGGAGAACCTCGTGCAGGCCATCGAGGCGTCGAAGGCGCAGCCACTCTCGCGCCTCCTGTTCGGGCTGGGCATCGACCACGTGGGCGAGATCGCCGCGCGGCTGCTGGCGCGGCACTTCGGCACGATGGACCGCCTGCTCGCGGCGACGGAGGCGGAGATCGGCGCGGTGCGCGGCGTCGGCGACGTCATCGCGCACTCGGTGGCGCGCTGGTTCGCGAACGACGACGCGCGGGCGCTGGTGCAGCGGCTGCGCGACCGGGGCGTCAACCTGACCGAGCCGAACGCCGCGTCGGGGACCGCGTTCGCGGGGCAGACGTTCGTGCTCACCGGCACCTTCCCCAACCTCTCGCGCGACCAGGCGACGGCGCTCGTGGAGCAGCACGGCGGGCGCGTGACGAGCAGCGTGTCGAAGAAGACGAGCGTCGTCGTCGCGGGCGAGGACGCGGGCAGCAAGCTGGCGAAGGCGCGCGAGCTGGGCATCACGGTGATCGACGAGGCGGAGCTGGTGCGGCGCGCGGAGGGCGGCGCGTGACGGGCCCGGGCCGCACGGCGCCGCCGACCGTCTCGCTCCCGCCGTCGCTCGTGCACGCGCTGCGCGCCGCGGTGCTGGCCACGGACGACGGCGAGACGCGCCTGCGCGACGCGGGCTTCGAGGCGGGGCGCGCGCTGTACGACGACTTCGCGGCGTGGATGGCCGCGCGCGCCGGCGTCGCCGATCCCGCGATCGCCTCCCTGGGCGCGTTCGGCGAGGCGCTGGGCGCGTACGCCGCGGCGCACGGCTGGGGGACGCTGGCGCTGGAGGCGGGCGACGGCGCCGACACCGACGGCCTGCCGACGCTGCGCGCCGACGGCTGGTTCGAGGTGGAGCGCGGCGCCGACGGCGCGCCCGCGCCCTACCCGAGCTGCCTGTTCACGACCGGGCTGCTCGCCGGCTTCCTGAGCCGCCTCGCGGGCCAGCCGCTGGCGGTGCTGGAGGTGCAGTGCGCCTCGGCCGGCGACGCGGCGTGCCGCTTCGTGGTGGGCGGCGAGGCGGCGCTCGGCCGGCTGTTCGCGGACCGCTACGCGACGTGAACGCTGCGGACTGCGGACTGCGGATTCAACGACGACGCGTGCCGAGCGGCCGGGGATCCGCAGCCCGCAGCCTCTCTAGAGTCTCCCCGCGTACGTCGGATTCGGCAGCAGCTCGCCGCCCACCAGCACCTCGCGGTCCCACGGCAGCACGATGCCGCTCTCGGTGGCGAGGGCGTGGAAGTCCGGCTCGTAGCTGCCCGTCTTGAAGCCGACCGCGGTGCGCACCGTGTGGGCGCCGGCGTTGACGATCGCGCTCCGCGCGAGGCGCAGCGTGTCGCCCGAGTCGCACGTCTCGTCGACCACCAGCACGCGCCGGCCGCGCACGTCCTGCGGCGCCGCCCCGATGACCGCGGGGGTCTCGCGCACCGTCTCGGCGCGGAAGCGCCGGCTCACCGTGATCGCGGCGAACGGGCGGTCCAGGATCGCGGCGATCACCGCGCCGGGCACGACGCCCGCCGTCGCCACGCCGACCACGATCTCCGGGTCGTAGGCGCGCGCCACCTTCAGCGCGAGCGCGCGCGAGAGCTCACCGAAGAGCGGCCACTCGACGACGAGCAGGCCCTTGGCCGGGTCGAGGGCGTACTGACGCGGGGACATGGGCGGTGTCGGCGAGGGGTCGAGGACCGTCGAGGACCGTCGGGAACCGGCGCGGCGGACGTCCCGCAGCGGCGCCGGGAACGCGCGCCTGACGCCAGCGCAGGAAGCTAGCCGCGGCGACGGAGCCCGCCAGCGCGGGAGCGCGCGCGGGTGCGCGCGGGTGCGCGCCGTCACCTCGTGCGGTCCTGCGCGGCTTGTAGGCGTTCCGCCGCCCGGATAGCTTGCCCCTCCCAGCCCGCGTCCCGCGACCCGCGCCTCGCGCCGGTTGGTCCGCATCCAGCCCGCCCCGATCGCATGTCCTGGTGGAGCCGCCTCACGGGCGGCAAGTCCGAGAGCGAGTCCAAGGCCGGTCGCGTCGACTACCTGAGCGAGGCGCTCGCCCTCGAGCGGCAGGGCGACTACGACGCGGCGCTGACGTCGTACCGGCTGGCGCTCCGCGACCGCCCGAACGACCAGCGCGTCCTCCAGAACATGGCGATCGCCTTCAGCCGGCTCGGCCAGCTGGAGGAGGCCATCCGCTGCTACCGGCGCGCGCTCGAGCTCGACCCCGGCCTCGGCGGCGCGCACTACGGGCTCGCCTTCCTGCTGCTGAAGCGCGGCGACCACGAGGGCGCCGCCGAGCACCTGCAGGCCTTCCTCGCGCGGCCGCCCCACTCGCCCGACGCCGAGCGCTGGGTGCGCCACGCGCAGCAGACGCTGGAGGCGATGCGCGCCCCCGGGGGCCTCGACGGCGGCGCGGACGCCTCCGTCGGCACGGACCTGCCGCCCGGCGCCTCCGGTCCGACCGCGCCGGGCGGGCGCGGCTGAGCGCCCGGGCCCCGCGCGTGGGACACGTCCTCTCCATCGTCAGCCAGAAGGGCGGAGTCGGCAAGACGACGACGGCGGTCAACCTCGCCGCCGCGTTCGCTCGCCGCGGCCTGAAGACGCTGCTCGTCGACACCGACCCGCAGGGCTCCGTCCGCTACGGCGTCGGGCTGCGCCGCGGCCACGAGTCGTGGGGCTTCGCCGACTACCTGAGCGGCGAGCGCGCGCTGCGCGAGGTCATCCTCCCGACCGCCCTGCCCTGGCTACGCGTGATCCTCGCCGGCACGGTGAGCGACGAGGCCGAGCACGCGAACTACCAGCAGCTGGTGGCCGAGACGGCGATCCTGCAGGACCTGCTGCGCACGGCGCGCGACCGCGCCCACGTCATCATCGTCGACACGCCGCCCGGCCTCGGCCCCATCACGCGCCGCGCGCTGGAGGCGAGCCAGCACGTCATCGTCCCGCTGCAGGCGGAGCCGCTGGCGCTGCAGACGACGCCGCAGATCCTGCGCGGCATCCAGGACGTCGTGCGCGTGAACGAGGAGCTGACGCTCGACGGCATCCTGCTGACGATGTACGAGGCCGGCAACCCGGCGGCCGAGCGCACGTCGCAGTACGTGCGGCGCCACCTGCCGGCGCACATGGTGTTCGACATCGTCGTGCCGCGCACGCCGGCGACGGCGGACGCGTTCGCGGCGGGGCAGCCGGTCGTGCTGCGCGACCCGGCCGATCCCGCGAGCCAGGCGTACGTGAACCTGGCGACGCAGCTCGCGGAGCGGTTCCGGTGAGCGCGCGGGGGAGCGCGCGGCGGGCCGCCGCGCGCCGGCTCGCCGCGCTGGCGGCGGTGGGGCTGACGGCCGCGGCGTGCGTCGAGATCTCGAGCGCCGAGCAGGGCGTGCAGGCGATCCGGCTCGACCCGATCCTGCCGTCGATCGTCGCCGGCGACACGCTGCGCGACTCGCTCGGCAAGGTACAACGGCTGCGCGGCGTGGCGTTCGGCGAGTCGGGCGACAGCGTGGTGGGCGCCGCGTTCGACTACGGCTACCTGGCGCTGGGGCGCGACACCGCGGCCAACGCCCGCCCCGCGCTCATCGTGGACCCGACGACGGGGCTGGTGCGGGCGGAGTTGCTGCCCGGGGTGGCGCAGGCGCGCGTGAGCGCGCGCTTCGGCAACCGGCTGCAGATCCTGGACACGCTCGCGATCGTGCGGCGTCCCACGCGACTGGAGCGCGTCGGGGCAACCGACACGCTGACGCTCAGCTATCTCTGCATCGACGCGTCGACCGGGTTGCGCACCGATACGCTCTACGCGACGGTGTCCTCCGCGCTCGCCGTGAAGCTCACGGGCGACAGCGCGGGCACCGCGGTGCCGGTGCCGAGCTACCTGGTGCGCTACCGCATCGTCGCGCCCACCAGCGTGCCGAGCGGCCCGTCGCCGTACGGCGACCAGCGCCCGGCGCTCTACCTCACGAATGGCCGCGTGGATCGCCCCATCGGGCACGACACGACGAACGCGGCCGGGCAGACGACGACCGCGCTGCGCATCCTGCCGACCCTCTACACGACCGCGACCGCGCCCGCGGGCGTGAGCGTCGAGGCGCGGGCGTTCTTCAAGGGCGAGCCGGTGGGCGACGCCGTGTCGTTCCGCATCGTCCTGCGGCGTCCGGCCACCGGTAGCGGCGCAGCCTGCCCCTGACCTGACGGCGGCGCCCGTCGGCGCCCTGTCGGGCTCGCGGTCCGGCTCCTACCTTGCCGGCGTGCGCCCCTTCCGGCGCGCGCAGCGCGGGCCGCGCGGAAGCCGCCGCTGCGCGCCGCGGTCGGCGAGCGCCCCGCCACCGCCGCCCTCGCCGCGGCCCCCGATCCACCTCCCGCATCGGAGGCGTCGATGCTCGTGCAGGACCCGCAGGGCCGGACCGCGTCCGCCGCGCCGACCGGCTCGACCACGCAGTTCGCGCACGGCGGCCCACGGCCGGAGCCCGGCACGCTGACGCGCCTCTTCCTCGACGCGGTGCGCGCGTACGACAAGCCGAACGCCATGCTCTACAAGGCGAACGGCGCGTGGCACCCGATCGCGCACCGCACGGTCCTCGAGCGCGTGCGCCGCATCGCCCTCGGCCTGCAGGAGCTGGGCGTGCCGCGCGGCGCGCGCGTCGGCATTCTGTCGGAGAACCGCCCCGAGTGGGCGATGGCCGACTACGGCTGCCTGACCATCGGCGTGGCGAGCGTGCCGATCTACCCGACGCTGCCGGCCGAGCAGATCCCGCACCTGCTGAACGACTCGGGCGCGGTGGCGGTGTTCGTGTCGACGCCCACGCAGGCGGCGAAGCTGCGGTCGATCCGCGCCGGGTGCCCGGGCGTGCAGCACGTGATCGGCATGGACGCGGGCGCGGCCGACGGCTGCGACCTCACGCTGGCCGAGCTGGAGGCGAAGGGAGCCGCGGTGGAGAGCGCGGAGCGCAACGCGCGCTGGGAGCGCGAGGCGCTGGCGGTGCAGCCGGACGACCTGGCGACGCTGATCTACACGTCGGGCACGACGGGCACGCCGAAGGGCGTGATGCTGACGCACGACAACTTCGTCTCGAACGTCGAGGCCTCGCGCCGCGGCGTGCCGTTCACCAACAGCGACGTCGCGCTCAGCTTCCTCCCGCTCTCGCACGTCTTCGAGCGCGCGGGCGACTACATGTACTGGGCGTGCGGCACCACGATCGCGTACGTGGCGTCGATCGACGACGTGCCGGTGTCGCTGCAGGAGGTGAAGCCCACCTTCGCGATGGGCGTGCCGCGCCTGTACGAGAAGATGTACGCGCGCGTGTTCGAGAACGCCGTCTCGGCCGGCGGCCTGAAGAAGCGCATCTTCTTCTGGGCGCTCGGCGTCGCGAACCGGTGGGCGGACGAGAAGCTGGCGGGGCGCACGCCGGGCGGGGCGCTGGCGTGGCAGTACGGGCTGGCGCAGAAGCTCGTGTTCTCGAAGCTGAAGGAGCGCACCGGCGGCCGCCTGCGCTACTTCGTGTCGGGCGGCGCGCCGCTGGCGCCCGAGATCAACAAGTTCTTCTACGCCGCCGGCATCGTGATCCTCGAGGGCTACGGCCTGACGGAGACGTCGCCGGTGATCGCGGTGAACACGCCCGAGGCGTTCCGCATCGGCACGGTGGGCCGCCCGATCGCGGGCGTCGAGGTGAAGATCGCGCCCGACGGCGAGATCCTCTCGCGCGGGCCGCACATTATGAAGGGCTACTACAACAAGCCCGAGGCGACGGCGGAGGCGATCGACGCCGACGGCTGGTTCCACACCGGCGACATCGGCATGCTGGAGGACGGCTTCCTCCGCATCACCGACCGCAAGAAGGACATCATCGTCACGGCGGGCGGGAAGAACATCGCGCCGCAGCCGATCGAGAACGCGGTGAAGACGAACAAGTTCGTGTCGCAGGCGGTGATGATCGGCGACAAGCGCAAGTTCCCGGCGCTGCTGGTGGTGCCGAACTGGGACTCGCTGGAGAAGTGGGCGCGCGAGCAGAAGCTGACGTGGATCGAGCGCCGCGACCTCCTGGCGCGCGCCGAGGTGCGCGCGAAGATGGAGGCGGAGGTGCGCGGGAAGCTGTCGGACCTCGCGTCGTTCGAGACGCCGAAGAAGATCGCGCTGCTGGAGCACGACTTCTCGATCGAGCGCGGCGAGCTGACGCCGAAGCTGTCGGTCAAGCGGAAGGTGATCGACGCGCAGTACAAGTCGGTGATCGACGAGCTCTACGCCGAGTGAGGCGGGATAAGGCGGAGGACGGAACGGCGGAGGACGGTACGGCGGAGGACGGTACGGCGGAGGACGGTACGGCGTGAGACGATGGGGCGGACCTTTCGGCTTGAAGCGTCAAGCTCGAAGGGTCCGCCTTTTCGTCTCA
>CBHYLO010000112.1:0-9857 GCA_966128675.1 uncultured bacterium
GGCTCCGGCGCCGCGGGCAGCGCCGCCACGGTGGCGCCCGGCGCGGCCGGCGCCGGCGCCGCGGTGTCGCGGGCCGTCGTGTCGGGCGCGGCCGTCGCCACGGCGCGCAGGGCGTCGGGGCCGCGGGTCGCGAGATACGTCACGCCGGAGGTCACGGCCACCAGCGCCGCCGCGGCCGCGGCCATCCAGCGCCGCGGGACGGCGACCGTCGCGCGGGACCGGGGCTCCGCGCGACGGGTCGTCGGCCGGACCTGGAGCGGCACCACGGGCGCCTCGATGCGCTCGGCGATGCCGGCCCACAGGTCGCGCTCGGGGCGCAGCACGGGGAGCGCGGCCGCGTCGGCCGTGATGGCGCGCAGGTCGGCCACGAGGGCGCGGCAGCGTCCGCACTCGGCGAGGTGGGCCTCGACGGCCGCGCGGTCGGCGGCGGCGAGGTCGCCCTCGAGGTAGTCCATCAGCCGCTCGTCCACCGCCGCGCAGGCGGGGGGCAGGGCGTCGGCGGGTCGGGTCGGGGTACGGATGTCGGTCATCGCTGCAGGGCCTCGCGCAGGAGGAGACGCGCCCGGTGGAGCTGCGCCTTGCTGCCGCCGCTGGTGATCCCGAGCTGCTCGGCGATCTCCTCGTGCCGGTACCCCTCCACGTCGTGGAGGAGGAAGACGCGGCGCGCGCCGGGCGGCAGGCCGGCGATCGCCTTCTCGAGGTCCATCCGGTCGCCCGGCGCGAGCGGCCGGGCGGGGAGGGTCTCGACGGTGTCCGCGTCGTCGACGGTCCGGCGGTCCCGCCGGCCGTCGCTGTCGCGGCGGTTGAGCACGAGGTTCACGGTCATGCGGTGGATCCAGGTCCCGAACGAGCTCTCGCCGCGGAACAGCGACAGCTTCTCCCACGCGCGGACGAACACGTCCTGCGTGAGCTCCTCGGCCAGCGCGCGGTCGGCGACCATCCGCACGCACAGGGCGTAGACGCGGTCGACGTGCGCCCGGTAGAGCCGCTCGAACGCGCGCCGGTCGCCCGCCGCGGCCAGCGCGGCGTCGGAAGGCTCGACCGGCTCGGGGTCGATGCGCGTGGGAGTGAAGTCCTGGATGGCCACCGTCATGAATCGTGTCGTCGTCGGGCTCGCGAGGTCAGACCGGGCGAGGCGACGAAAGGTTTGAACGGGCCCGCAGGCGCTCCGGCGGGACGAGGAGCACGAGGGCATGCACCACCAGCGCGGGCGGCGCGGCGACATGAGGCCCAGGGCCGTACGCGTCGGGACGGGCGGGCGATTCGCCGGGCGTCTCTCCCCGCGTGACCACGGCGAGGGCGGCATCCAGCCACGCCTCGCCCTCCAGCCCGGGGACGAGCGCGGCGAGCGCCCGCTCGGTGCCGGCCGACACGGGGCCGGCGAGCAGGGCGCGCAGCCTCGCGACGCGTGCGGCGAGCGCGGGACGGCGATGCGCGGCCGCGCGCGAGAGCGCGGCATCGGCAGCCGCGAGCGCTGCGGTGGCGTCGCGCCCCACGGTCCCGCCACCGAGCGCGCGACGCGCGGCGGTCCGACGCGCCCATCGACGCACGGCCCGCAACGCCACGAGCACGTCGGCGCGCTCCGGCTCATGATCCACGGTCGCGCGATCGACCCGCCGCACGGCCCACGCGAGCACGCGGCCGCCACGCCGCGGCGCGCCAGCACCGCGCGCCGCGAGCAGCACGGGCGCGCCGTCGACGGTGCAGGCGGCAAGGAAGCCGGCGCGCGGCGCGGACACCGCGGCGACGAGCACGCGTGCCGCGCGCGGCGCGTCGTCGGGCCCGGACGCGTCGAGCCAGCGCTCGAGCCGCGCGGCGACGGCGACGTGGCGCGCGGGCACGTCGTCCGCATCGGCCACACGCGCACCGACGACGCGCGCCGCCGCGCGCGCCTTGGCGCGCAGCCGCGCCGCGAGCCGGAGCGCCCGCGCGACCTCGCGCGAGGGGGCGACACCATGGACGGCGACCCGTGCATGCGGCCCGCCCAGCCGCGCCGCGCGGCCCACACGCTGCGCGAGACGCGCAGGCGTCCACGGCACGTCGAGATGCACGACCGTCGCCGCATCGCGCAGGTCGAGCCCCTCGGCCAGGCAGTCGGTGGCGAACAGCAGGTCGATGCGCTCGCGCGCGGGCGGCGGCGGCAGGCCGGCGGCGACGGGCGCGAAGCGGGCGAGCAGCTCGCGGCGCGACAGGGGCCCGGACGCGATGCGACCGCCCGAGGCGGTGAGCAGCGCGACGCATCCGTCGCACGCCAGGCGCGCGTAATGCGCGCGGGCGGTGTCGGCGAACTGCGTGAACGCGACGACCGGCGCATCAGGGCGCGACGCGCGCAGCGCCCGCAGCCATGCCGCGCGATCCCCCGCGCGCGCGGCCACGTCGGCGCCATCGAGCCGCCGCAGCAGCGCGCGGAGCCCGTGCACGTGCGTCGCGAGCGCGTCGCGCAGCGCCCGCACCGAGGCGGCGTCGTTTGAGGTCGGCGCGTCGAGCGCGAGGCCCAGCTGCACCGCGTCCTCCGCGCCGATCCACGCGCGCAGCTCGCGCGCGCCGAGGTGTCGCCCGTCGCGCAGCGCGGCGTCGAGCGCCGCGGCGGTGGCGAGTCGGCGTCGCACGCCGTGGCGCAGCGCGTCCTCGCTGGACGCGAGAAGGCGCAGCAGGGTGATGGTGCCCAGGGACCGCGCGAGGCCGCCGTCGCGCGGTGGGAGCGGCGGCGGGAGCGCGAGGATCGCCGCGCAGAGCGCGGCGTCCGACGCGCGTGGCGCGAAGCGGTGCCAGCGCGTGGGCGCGATGCGCGGCAGGTGCGTGCCCGCGGGCCGTCCGCGGCGGCGCACGACGAGCCGCGCGAGCGATGCGGCATCGAGCGTGGCGGCGCGGGCGCCGAGGAAGAGCGAGAGGAGGGCGGCGAGATCGCGGGCGGAGTTGTGGATGGGGGTGGCGGAGAGCAGCAGGAGGCGCGCGTGGCGGGCGAGCGTGGCGAGCCGCCGCCAGCGGCGCGTGGCGGGATTGCGGAGGTGGTGTGCCTCGTCGACGATCACCAGCGCGGCACGCGCGAGCGCCTCGGACGATGCGGCGGCGAGCGTGGCCCGCGAGAGCGACTCGACGCTGACGAACGGGCACGCGACGCCGGCGGCGGTGCCGGCGCGCGTCCACGTGTCGCGCAGCGCGGCCGGCGCGACGACGACGGCGGACGGCGCGGTGCGCGCGACCGCGAGCGCCACGTAGGTCTTGCCCAGCCCGACGTCGTCGGCGAGCAGGGCGCCGCCGTGCTCGCGGATGGCGTGCCGGAGCCGCGCGACCGCGATCCGCTGGTGCGGATGGCGCGTGACGGCGCCGAGCGTGGCGGCGGGGACCGTGGCGGGCACCGCGAGCGCGGCGCGGGCGAGGCAGGCGCGCACCGCGGCGATGCGCGCGTGCGCGCGGCCCGTCAGCGACGGCATGGCGTGCCCGTGTCCGGTGGCCCGCGCCAGCGCGACGGCGCGACCGGCGTGGAGAGCGTGGCGTGTCGCTCGCGGACCATGCGTGCCGCGCGCGCGACGGCGTCGTCGTCGTGCGGGAGGGCGTCGACGTGGACGAGGCCCGCGTCCCAGGCCAGGAGCGGCGCGAGCGCGTGCGGCGGGATGCCGTAGGCCGCGCACGCCGCGAGCGTGCGCGCGCCGGGCGTGGCGGTCCAGGCGTCGGCGAGCAGGTCGCGCGCGGCGCGCCAGTCGGCGGGCACCGGCAGGAGCGCGACCGTCCACGCGAGGTGGCGGCGGAAGCCGCCGCGCGCGGGCTCCGCGAGCGCACCCAGCCACGCAACGAGGGGTGGGGCGGCGAGGAGCGTGGCGAACGCGCGGGCGTCGCGCGGGTCGTCGAAGGCGGCGACGTAGCACGTGTTCAGCGGCACCGTCGGATCGCCGGCGGCGATGAGGCGCGGCGACGGGCTGCGCGCGAGATCGGCCCAGGCGACGCGCGTGCGGCGGGCGTCGGCGCCGAGCGTGCGGAAGAGCGTCCACCAGGCGTGCGAGGTGCGCGCGTCGGTACGGGCCGCGAGGCGCGCGCGCCAGGGCGCGAGCCAGCGCAGCGCGCGTGGCGGGAGCGTGGGGAGCGGTGCGCCGTCGTCGCCGTGCGTCCAGACGATGCAGGTGGTGGACGGTGCGTCGCCGGCGCGCGCGAGGTCCTCGCCGCGCAGCGCGGGGCGGAGCAGCGCGCGCTCGACCGTGCCCGTGCGGCCGCGCGCGCGCACCGTGGCGAGCGGCGCGTCGTCCGGCGCGTCGCCAGGCTCCACGTCGACGAGGAAGGCGTCGTTGCAGCCGCACTTCACGCCGAGCGTGGCGCGGGCGAGGGCGGTGGCACCGAGCGGCGGGCCGGCGGCGCGGAGGCGCTCGAAGGCCGTGCGCACGTCGCGTGGCAGCAGCAGCCATGGGGACGCCGAATCGGCGTCGAGCGCGAGGGCGTGCGGCGCGAGCCGCGCGTCCGCGACGCCGGCGCGGCGGTGCACGCGGACGGCGACGTGGGGAAGGTGTGGCTCGCGTGCGGGAACGGCGTCGTCGTGCGGGGCGCGGCGCGTGGCGACGACGAGCGACGGGTAGGTCGCGGCGTCGAACGCGGCGGGCGCCTCGGTCCAGTCCTCGAGCGCGTGCAGCGTCGCCTCGCGCGCGAGCAGCGCGCGCAGGCCGCCGCCCGCTAGCGCGCGCCAGAGCTTCGCGGGAACGAGGAGCGCGAGCGCGCCGCCCGGCCGCAGCAGCGCGAGCGAGCGCTCGACGAACGGAGCGGCGAGATCGACCTGGCTGCCGAAGCCCGTGCCCGCGCCCGCGAGCGTGGCGCCGGCGCGCCAGGCGCCGTCGCGCGCGCAGGCGTAGGTGGCGCGCAGCGCGTCGCGCTCCGCGGCGGGGAGCGCGTGCGGGCGCACCCACGGCGGGTTGCCGACGACGAGGTCGAAGCCCGACGCCGCGGCCGCGTCGCCGAAGTGCCAGCCGAAGCCGAAGGGGAGCGCGGCGCCGTCCGCGATCGCGCGGCGATGGCGGGTGGCGGCGCGGATGGCGCGGCGGAGCGCGGCGAGGCGTTCGCGGGCGCGCGTGGACGGAAGGCGGCGATCGCCGAAGAGGTCGCGCGCGCGGGCGGCGGCGAGCGTCTCGCGACGCTCGTGTCGCAGGGCGAGGAGCGCGCGGTCGA
Source organism: uncultured bacterium (assembly GCA_966128675.1). Lineage (GTDB taxonomy): Bacteria > Gemmatimonadota > Gemmatimonadetes > Gemmatimonadales > Gemmatimonadaceae > Roseisolibacter. Next base: position 5,149 of record CBHYLO010000112.1, read on the forward strand.
GCGTGGCGAGGGCGCGCGTGCGCTCCGCGTCGTCGAGGGCGCGGGCGGCGGCGCGCTTGCGGGCGCCCGTGCAGCGGGCGTAGCGCGCGCGCTGCGCGGCGAGCGAGGTGCCCGCGCGCAGCGGCGCGCCGATCCCCCAGGGTGCGCCGCCCCACGTCGCGTCCGTGGGGAGCGCGAGGCCCGTGGGCAGCGCGAGCGCGTCGCCGACGCGGACGTTGTGATCGAGGTTGGGCAGCGGCGGCACGCGCCGCGGATCGTCGACGTCCGCCTCGATGACGACCGAGAGCCAGAGCCGCAGCTCCGCGAGCCAGACCGCGGTCGGGTTGCGGTCGACGCCGAAGATCGTGCCCGTGAGCAGGGCGCGGCGCAGGTCGGCGAGTGGGCGCGCGTCGCCGGCGGTCGCGAGGAGATCGGCGAGGCGTTCCAGCGCGTGGACGAGGAAGGCGCCCGAGCCGCACGCCGGGTCGAGGACGCGCAGCGCGAGCACGCGCCGGCGCAGCGTGGCGGCGCGCGGATCGGCGGCGAGGTCGTGGCCCGCGAGGGCGGCGTCCACCAGTGCGGGCGGCAGCGCGTCGTGGCCGCGCGGCGGGGGCGCGAGGAGCGCCGCGCGGAGGCCCGCCGACGTCACACGCTCGACCATCGCCTGCGGCGTGTAGAAGGCGCCCGTGGCGCGGCGGTCGCGCGCGTGCATCAGCGACTCGAAGGCGCGGCCGAGCATCTCGGGGTCGACCGCGGCTTCGGACCAGGCGGCGGCGTCCTCGCGGGCCGTGAAGCGGTGGCTCGCGAGCAGGTCGTGGACGAGGGTGCCGAGCGCCGCGTCGTCGAGGTGCAGGCGCCGGTGGCGGCGCTCGAGCGCGGTGGGCGCGAAGAGGCCGCCGTTGAGGAAGGGGATGCGGCCGAACGCGCGCGCGGCGGGCGCGCGGTGCGTGCGCGGCGTGTTGAGCGTGCCGAAGAAGAGCGGGCGCAGGACGCGGCGGTGGAAGTCGCCGCCCGCGGCCATGCAGGCGTCGAAGCGGTGCGCGAGGAAGGCGGGATCGCCGTCGAGCCAGCCCTTCGCCTCGAGGAAGGCGAGGAAGAGGCAGCGCGTCGTGTGGAGGAGCGCGAGGTCGGCGCGCGCGTCGGCGTCGGGGACCGTGGCGGCGGCCGCATCGGCGAGCGTCGCGACCGTGCGGGCGAGCGCGTGGTAGAAGCGGGTGCCCAGCCGGTCGCGTCCGAGGACGTCGAGCCAGCGCTGGTGGGCGAGGAGCGCGTCGACGTCGCTGGCGGCTGGCGCGGGCGCGTGCGCGAGGAGCGTGCGCAGCGTCTCCGCGTCGCTGTCGCGGACGTCGCGCGGGTCGCAGAGGAGCGCGTGGAGGCGCGGCGGGCGCCCCGCGACCGGCGTCCAGGCGGCGATGGCGAGCGCGCCGCCGTCGTCGTGCACGAGGAGGAGGAGCCAGCGCTCGTGCGCGGCGTGGAGCGCGAGGCGCGCGGCGAGCGTGCGCGCGGCGTCGCGGAGCGGCGTGCGCGCGGGGACCGTGGCGAGCAGCGCGCGGAGCGCACCCGGTCCGACGACGAGGCGTGCGCGCGTCAGCGTGTGCGCGTCGAGACCGAGCGTGCGCCGCGTATCGTGGGGCAGCGGGAGCGGGGCGGACGCGAAGCCGGCGGCGCGCGCGATCGGGAGGAGCGCGGCGAGCGAGCGGGCGTCGGCGAGCAGCTGGGCGGCGAGGGCGAGGCGCACGCGCACACGGTGCGTCGTGCGCGGCGTGGGACCGTACCGGGGGAGCGCGCGGCGGTGCCGTTCGACGCGTCAGGCCGGATCGCTGGCGGAGACGTAGACGCGGCCGCGCCACTCGACGCGCCGGCCGCGCGCGATCGCCTGCGCGACGATCGTGAGGTAGGTGCCGGCGCCGAGCGGGTAGAGGAGCGCCCAGAGCGGGGAGAGGCCGGACCGGCGGTAGATCGCCATCCAGAAGAGCAGGGTGCATGCGGCCGCGATCGTCGCCATGCGCACCGTCGTCCAGTCGTCCAGCAGGCCCGCGGCCGCGGCGAGCAGCAGCGCGAGCGGCCAGAGCTGCATGAGCGCGGGGAGGAGCAGCAGCAACGGAAAGAGCACCCGGCCGACGCGTCCCAGCGGCATCGCCTCGCGGCCGCCGGCGAAGACGTTCTTGCGCCAGCCGCCCACCAGCTCGCGCAGCGAGGTGTACATGCGCGTCGCCAGCTGCGCCTCGCCGAGGAGGAGGTGGACGGGCAGGCCGGCGGCGTGGGTGCGCTGCGCGAGCTTCAGGTCCTCCGCGACCGCGTCGCGCACCGCGGCGTGGCCGCCGATCGCGTCGTAGGCCGCGCGCGTCATGAGGAGGCACTGGCCGTTGGCGATCTTGTCGACCGCGTGACGCGAGCGGGAGACGCGCTCCGTGCCGCCGAAGCGGCCAGCGATGACGGCGAAGACCTGCGGCTGGACGATCCGCTCCCAGAAGGTCGCCATCTCCTGGCGGCCGGCGACCGAGAGCAGGGCGGCGCCGCGCGCGCGCATCGCGTGCACGGCGCGCGGCAGCAGGTCGGGCGCGTGCGTCGTGTCGGCGTCCACGAAGGCGAGGACGTCGCCGCGCGCGGCCGACGCGCCGGTGGCGCACGCCCACTGCTTGCCCATCCAGTCGTCGGGGAGGGGCGGGTTGTCGAGCACGCGCACGCGCGCGTCGCGGGCGGCGATCGCGCGGGCGACGTCACGGGTGCCGTCGGTGGAGTGGTCGTCGACGACGAGCACCTCGAGCGCGGGCCAGGTCGTGCCGAGCACGGAGCGCAGGCAGCGCGCGATGTTGCGCGCCTCGTCGCGGGCGGGGATCACGACCGACACCAGCGGCGCGTCGGGCGGCGCGCCGTCGGGGTAGTCGTCGAGCGAGCGCGAGTCGCGGGTGCGCCACCAGACGACGAGCGGCGCGGCGATCCACGGGATCGCCTGAAGGGTGGCGTCGCGCCAGGAGAGCAGGGTCGGGTCGGGCACGAACGGCAGGATAGCGGTTTGTCGGGGCCGAACGACGACGGCCGGCGCCGCGTGGGCGCCGGCCGTCGCCCTCACGAGCCGTGCTGCGTCACCGGCTCAGACGTCGTCCAGGCGGTCGAGCGTGCGGCCCGACGCGCGATCCGAGGACTGGCCGTCCTGGTCGCGATACGGGCTGCTGGAACGATCGCGGTCCGAGGAGCTGCTGCGCATGCCCTCGTCGTCGCGGCTGCCGGCGCTGCCCCCGCTGTAGCCGGTGTCGTTGCCGTAGCCGCCGCGGCCCTCGCGATCGCTCTGGCCCTCGCGGCCGCTCTCGCGGCTCTCACGGGAGCTGGCGCCCATGCCGTGGTCCGCGCGGTTGCGGTCCGAGCGGCTGCGGTCGGACTCGCTGCGGTCGGACTCGCTGCGGTCGGACTCGCTGCGGTCGGAGCCGCTGCTGGCCGACATGCCGTCGCCCTGATCCGAGGACTGCTGGCTGCCGCGCTGGCTGCTGCGCGAGCGGGACGAGCTGGACTGCGAGCCACCCGACGAGGCGCTCATGTCCTCGTCGTCGCGGCGACTGGAGGACTGCTGGCTGCCACCCTGACGGGACTGGCGGCCCTGAAGGTCATCATTGCGGGAGTCGCGATTCTGTCGATCGGCCATCGTGCTGCCTCCTGCTGAGGTGAGTCCCCCTCTCGGGGGCCCCCTCCCAGGGCAACGGCCGTACCCCTCGTTCGGGAAACGGACGAATCCCGGCCGCAGGCGCGGGCCGGATCCCGTGCGTTGCCGGGGCCGGTGGGGCCGCCTACGTTCGCCGGGATGACCGCCGCTCCCGTGCTCCGCCCGCCCACGCTCGCGCTCGGCGCCCGCGTCGCCCTGGTCGCGCCCGCCGGCCCGCTCCTCGGTCCCAACGACCTCCCCCGCGCGCTCGAGACCGCGCGGCGGCTCGGCTGGGAGCCGGTGGTGGGGGAGCACGCGCTCGCGCACGCCGACTACTTCGCGGGCGACGACGCCGACCGGCTGGCCGACCTCAACGCCGCGCTGCGCGACCCGGCGGTCGACGCGATCTGGTGCCTGCGCGGCGGCTACGGCGCGATGCGCCTCCTCCCGCACGTCGACTGGGACGCGCTGCGCGCTCGGCCCCGCGCGCTGATCGGGTATTCCGACATCACCGCGCTGCACTGCGCGCTGGCGGTCGAGGTGCCGGGGCTGGTGTCGTTCCACGGACCGACCGCGCGCGCCGTGCTGACGCCGTTCTCGGAGCGCTCGTTCCTGGCGGCGCTGCGCGACGGCGGGGAGCCGTGCGGCGCGGCGCCGGCCGCGCGCACGCTGCGCCCGGGGCGCGCGACGGGCCGGCTCGTGGGCGGCAACCTCGCGCTGCTGGCGGCGCTCGCGGGCACGCGCTGGGCTCCGCGCTTCGACGGCGCGATCGCGGTGATCGAGGACGTGAACGAGGCGACGTACCGGGTCGACCGAATGCTGCGGCAGCTGCTGCTGGCGGGCTGCCTGGACGGCTGCCGCGCGATCGCGTTCGGCCACTGCACGGCCTGCCCGGAGGAGTGCGACGACGACGGGCGGCGGTCGCTGGCGGCGGTGGTCACCGAGATCGCCGACGCGCTGCAGGTGCCCGCGCTGCTCGGGATCCCGGTGGGGCACATCGAGGATCAGTGGACGATCCCGCTGGGGGCGACGGCCACGATGGACGCCGACGCGCGAACCCTCGAGCTCTCCTCCTGAGGGCGGAGGACGGAAC
>CBHYLO010000113.1:0-9846 GCA_966128675.1 uncultured bacterium
CGCTCGTCCAGCACCGTCCCGACGTGCCGCCCGCCCTCGCGGCGATCGTGGACGCCGCGCTCGCGCGGTCGCCCGACGCGCGCTACCAGTCCGCGCGCGCGCTGGAGCGCGACCTGCTGGCGCCCGGCGCCGCGGCGCGCGCGCGCCCGTCGCGTCGCGTGGTGGTCGCCCTGGTCGCCGCGCTCGCGACGATCGCCGCGCTCGCCGGCGGCTCGTGGATGAGTCGCGCGCGCGCCGCGCCGCGCACCGTCGCCGCCGCGGTCCCGCACGCCGACGCGCCGGAGCGCTCGCTCGTCGTGCTGCCGTTCGCGAACATGACGGCGGATGCGGGCAACGAGTACTTCAGCGACGGCGTCACCGAGGAGCTCATCACGCAGCTCGCCGCCGTGCCGACGCTGCGGGTCATCTCGCGGACCTCGGCGATGCACTACAAGGGGAGCCGGGCGCCGCTGCGGCAGATCGCGGGCGAGCTGGGCGTCGCGCACGTGCTCGAAGGGAGCGTGCGCCGCGACGGCGACCGCGTGCGCATCGCCGTGCAGCTGATCAACGCGGGCACCGACGAGCACCTGTGGTCGCGGAGCTACGACCGGCGGGTCGTGGACGTCATCGCCGTGCAGGAGGCCATCGCGCGCGAGGTCGCGCAGGCCCTCGAGCTGACGCTCGCCGCGCGCGGCGGCGCGGCCCCGGCGCGCGGGACGCGCGACCCGGTGGCGTACGAGCTGTACCTGCGCGCGCGCTACCACTGGCAGAAGCGCACGCAGGACGGACACGAGCAGGCCGTCGCGTACTACCGGCGCGCGATCGAGCGCGACTCCGGCTACGCCGACGCGTACGGCGGGCTCGCGGTCGTGTACCTGACCGGCTACGCGCAGTACATCCCCGGCTTCGCGGACCGCGAGATGGAGACGTACGCGAACCTCAAGTGGGCCGCGGAGCGCGCGGTCGCGCTCGACGACGGCTCGGCGCCGGCGCACCGCGCGCTGGCCATGCTCCGCTTCTGGCAGCGCGACTGGCCCGCGGCGGAGCGCGAGCTGCAGCGCACGCTCGAGCTGAACCCCGGCGACGAGATGGCGCACAACTGGTACGGCGCGATGCTGGGCCTCATGGGGCGCATCGACGACGCGGTCCGCGAGAGCCGCCGCGCCTCCGAGCCGGACCCGTTCAGCCTCGTGGGCAACACCAACTACATGGACCAGCTGGTGCTGGCGCGCGAGTACGACCGCGCGATCGAGCAGGGACGCCGGGCGCTGGAGGCGAATCCGGCGCATCCCTTCACGCATCGCACCCTCGGCATCCTGTTCGCGCTGAAGGGGCGGCACGCGGACGCCGAGCAGGAGCTGCGGCGCGCCGCGCAGGCCGCGCCCGACGTGGTGGACTTCCGGGCGGACCTGGCGTACGTGCTGGCCACCGCCGGCCGGCGCGACGAGGCGCGGCGGATCCTGCGCGAGGTCGAGGCGCTGCCCGACGGGCCGCGCCTGCGCGACGCGGCGTTCTCCATCGGGCGGGCGCACGTCGCGCTCGGCGAGGCGGACGCCGCGTTCGCGTGGTTCGACCGCGCCGACTGGCGCTGGCCGCACCGCGGCAACCGCTGGGACCCCGCGCTCGATCCGGTGCGCGCCGACCCGCGCTTCGCGCGCCTGTCGGCGCGCGTGGACCGCGAGATGGGGCTGCGGTAGCGCGACGCGGCACGCCCCGCGCGATCAGCCGCAGCTCTGGCCCGCGAGGAACCAGCAGCGCGTGGCGGGCGACGTCTTGAAGTGCTGCAGGAGCATCGCGCCCACCTTCTGCCGCGCGCCCTGCGCGGGGTGCGTGAAGTCCGACGGGTTGAAGTCGCCCGGCACCCACGCGAGGCCGTCGGCGCGCGGCTTCGCGCCCGCCGCCCACGGATACGGGCCCCACGCCAGCCAGGGCGCGACGTTGCCGTCGTGGCGGAGCGTGCCCGTGCGCGCGTCGCCCGGGCGGCCGGCCATCTGCTCGATCTGCGACTGCACGAGCCACTTCACCGCGAAGCCCGTCTCGTACGCGTACGGCTCCGGGTTCAGCGCCGACGTCGCGTAGCCCGCGTAGATGCGGCTCGAGAGGAAGACCTGGCGGAGGTTCGGATAGCGCACCTTCAGCGCGCGCACGACGTCGCCGAGCTGGCGCTCCAGCACGTACGCGTCCGCGGCGCTGTCGGGGAGCGACACGCGCGGCGTCGAGTTCGCGAGCTTGAGCCACACGATCTGCACCTGCAGCTCGCTGAGCCCCATCGGCCGCAGCCAGGTGTCGCGGATGCGGTCGTAGTCGGGCGCGGTGGGGGACGTCCACGACGGCGCGGCGCGGCCGCCGAAGGCGCCGTTCACGAGCGCCAGCGTCGTGTGGTTCACCGCCGGGTCGGCGGCCGCCTGGCCGATGAAGCTCCACGGCTCGCACGAGCTGGGGAGCCCGCCGCCCGAGCAGAACTCCTGCGTCGTGTTCGACATCCCGATCGACAGCAGGACGTAGCGGCCCGCCGCGCTCGGATTCCCGGCGACGTCGAGCGGCCGGACGCGCGCCGCGGCGGCCTGCCCGGCGGCGAGGTGCGCGGCCGGCACCTCGTTGGCCCCGTCGGGATAGAGCCCGCCCTGGAACGACAGGTAGCAGCCGGCGCCGAGGTCGGTCAGCGGCACCCTGGTCGTGTCGCGGCGGCCGGCGCAGGCGCTCACGCCCGGGGACGTCGCGGCGTCGGTCGGGGCGGAGGCCGAGGAGCAGGCGGCCGCGACGGCGACGGCGGCGGCGATCGAGAGGGCGAGCGGCGCGGGCTTCATCCGGGAGGGGCGATCGGGCGGCGGCGTGGTGATCCGTGGCGCGACAGACGGTCCGGGCGCGGCCGCGTTAACGCCGGCACGGCCGCTGGGGCGTTTCCCGGACGCAGGAGGGATCGTCCCCGTGGCGTGGTCGAGCCCGCCGTCTGTCCGCTCTCCCCGCTTCCACGTCATGCGTACCTCTCCTGTCTCCTCCCTGTCGCAGCGTCTCGTCCTCCTGACCCGTGCCGCCGCGCTCGCGGTGGCCACCGCCTGCTCCAGCGGGGGCGGCGACGCGCCGCTCGCGCCCGAGCAGGCGACGGCCAGCCTCGCCGCGGGCACCGCCGTGCAGGTCGGCGGCACCGTCGGGACCGCGGTCTCGCCGGCGCCCGCCGTGAAGGCGACCGACGCCGCCGGCCGGCCGGTCGCCGGCCTCCCGGTCACGTTCACCGTGACCGGCGGCGGGTCGATCGGGCGCACGAGCGCCACCACCGACGCCAGCGGCACCGCCAGCGCGCAGAGCTGGACGCTCGGCACGGGCGCCGGCCAGCAGACGGTCGTGGCCACCGCGGGCACGCGGACGGTGACCTTCACCGCGACCGCCGCGGCGGCTGCGGCGGCGAGCATCACCGCCGTCGCCGGCGCGACCAACGCCGCCCTCACCGGCGCCACCGTCGCGAGCCGCCCCGCGGTGCAGGTGAAGGACCAGTACGGCAACCCGGTCGCCGGCGTGACGGTGACCTTCGCGGTCGCCACCGGCGGTGGCGCGGTCACCGGCGCCACGGCCACCACCGACGCGACCGGCACCGCCACCGTCGGCGGCTGGACGCTCGGCGTCGAGCCGGGGACGCAGACGCTGCGCGCCACCGCGGGCGCGCTCGCGACGACGTTCGGCGCGACCGTCTCGCTGCCCACGGGCTGCACCGCGGCCCCGTACGTCGTCGGCGCGCGCATCGCGGGCAGCTGGGCCGCGGGCGACTGCGCCTCGCCCGGCACGCGCGGCGTGTTCGATCCCGTCGGCGCGCTCTACGACCAGTACGAGCTGACGCTCGCCGCGCAGCAGACGATCGCGTTCCGGGTCGCCGCGTCCGGGTCGCGCACGATCCGCATCCGCCGGAAGAGCGGGGCGAACGACTACGTCGCGCTCTCCCTCGGCGGCTCCTTCATCACCACGGTCGGGGACACGCTCGTCCAGCGCGTCGCGCTCGCCCCCGACACCTACGTCGTCGAGGTGCAGGCCGGCGCGGTCGGCACGACGGGCGGCTACACGCTGCAGTCCGCGGCCGAGGGCAACACCGACGTCGTCTGCCGCCCCCAGCTGCAGGCCACCCTCGGGGTCACGATCACGAGCGCGCTCGAGCCGGCGAAGGACTGCGAGAGCCCCGTCGTCGCCGGCACCTACGAGGACTGGATCGTGCTCCCGCTCAGGACGGGCGACCGCGTCCGTCTCACGCTCACGACGACCACCATGCCGCCCGGCCTCCTCCTGCGAGACGACCGGCTCGGCCCCGCATCGCCGACGCTCAAGGTCGCCGCGAGCACCACGCCGGGCACGGTCACGCTCGACTGGACGGCCACCTTCGACACGTACCACGAGGTCGTGGTCTTCAAGAACGGCAGCGCCGCCGCTCCATACGGCGCGTACACGCTGAAGATCGAGCGGCTGCCGTAGGCCGCGTGACGGCCCGCGGGCGCGTCACGCCGCGCCCGCGGGCCACAGCCGCTCGACGACGCCCAGCAGCGCCGCGACGGTCGGCGTCTGCCGCTCGCGCGCGTGCAGCAGCACGAGCGTCGTCCGCGGCGCCGGCTCGGCCAGCGGACGCCAGACGAGCCCCGGCCGCGTGAAGAGCCCCGCGGTCCCCGGCACGAGCGTGATCCCGAGCCCCGCGGCCACGAGCGCCATCGCCGTGAAGGTGTCGCTCGCCTCCTGGCCGGGGCCGGGCTCGACGCCGGCGTCGCGGAAGACCGACAGGATGAAGTCGACCCAGCTCGTGCGCGGCGCCGCGGGATAGATCACCAGCGGCTCGCCCGCCAGATCGGGCAGCGCGACGGCGCTCGCCGCGGCCAGCCGATGGCCCTCGGGCAGCAGCACCGCCACCGGGTCGACGCGGATCGTGCGGGCGGCCAGGCCCTCCGTGTCGACGGGCATGCGCGCCAGGCCGGCGTCGATCTCCCCGCTGCGCACCGCGGCCACCTGGCTCGCCGTGTTCATCATGCGCACGGCCAGGTCGACGTCGGGGTACTCGCGGCGATACGCCCGCAGCAGCTCGGGGAGGATCGCGTAGCTCGCCGACTCCGCGGCGCCGAGCACGAGGCGCCCCACCTCGCCGCGCCCGGCGCGCTGCGTCAGCGCCACCGCGCGCTCCGACTGCGCGAGCGCGCGCCGGCCCTCCTCGAGCAGCACCGCCCCCGCGGCCGTGAGCTGCACCCGGCGCTGCGACCGGTCGAAGAGCAGGACGCCGAGCTCCCACTCCAGCCGCTGGATGTGCTGCGTGAGGCCGGGCTGCGCGATCGCGAGCCGCTCCGCCGCCCGCCCGAAGTGCAGCTCCTCCGCGAGCACGAGGAAGTACCGCAGCTGGCGCAGCTCCACGATCACGATCCTTGATTGGAAGTGAGGTGAGATCGTATTGGACTTATCGACCGGAGCCACCTAGGGTCAAGCGAGGACCTCACGAGAGACGACGACGACGATGCTGCTGCTCCTGAAGCTGGTGCTGACCCCCCTGATCGTGGGCGGCGTGACGATGATCGGCCGGCGCTGGGGGCATCGCGTGGCGGGCCTGGTGGTGGGGCTGCCGCTGACCACGGGCCCGGTGTCGGCCTTCCTCGCGGTCGAGCGGGGGACGGCGTTCGCGGCGCGGTCCGCCGCCGGCGCGGTGGTGGGGCTGATGGGCGCCGCGGTCTTCTGCGCGACGTACGCGACGGTCGCCCGGCGGCGGACGTGGCCCGTGGCGCTGGCGACGGGGGTGACGGTGATCGTCGCCATGACGCTGGCCGAGCGGGCGCTCGACGTCGCGGCGCTGCCGCTGGCGCTGCTCGTCGCGCTCGCGGTGGGCGTGATGGTCTCCGTGTGGCTGGCCCTGTCGCCGCGGGTCGGTGCGCCCGCCCGGGCCTCCGCGCTCCGGCTCCCGGCGCCGCCGCGAGGCTGGGACCTCCCGGCGCGCATGGCCGTGTCGACCGCGGTGGTGGCCGGCCTGACGACGGCGGCCCCCGCGCTCGGGTCGGGGCTGAGCGGCGTGCTCTCGGCCCTGCCGCTGATCAGCGGCGTGCTGGGGGTCAGCACGCACCGGCAGGATGGCGCCGCGGCGGCCGGCGCGCTCCTGCGCGGCACCGCCATCGGCTGCGTCGCGAGCGTGCTGTTCCTCGCCGTCGTGGGCACGGCGGTGGCGCCGGGCCGGCTGCTCGCGACCTATGCCGCAGCGACGCTCGTCTCCGTCGTCTCGGGGGCGATCGTCACGCACCTCACGCGGCCGCGGCTGCGCGAGGCGTCGCACGAGCCGCGGGTGCCGCGGCGCGAGGAGCTCCGGACGTCGGCGCGGGCGGCGTGACGGGCGCGGACGGCCGGATCGACCACCTGGTCTACGCGACGCCCGATCTCGCGCGCGGCGTGGCGGAGATCGAGCGCCTCATCGGCGTGACGCCGACGCCCGGCGGCCAGCACCCGGGCCGCGGCACGCGGAACGCCCTCGTCGCGCTCGGCGCGGACGCGTACCTGGAGATCGTCGCGCCCGACCCCGACCAGCCGCCGCCCGCGAGCGGCCGATGGCTCGGCGTCGACACGGTGGCCGCGTCGCGGCTGACGACGTGGGCCGCCAGGGGCACCGACCTTCCCGCGTTCCGACGCCGCGCGATCGAGCAGGGCGTGCCGCTGGGCGAGGTGCGGCAGGGCGCCCGGCAGCGCGCCGACGGCGTGCTGCTGTCGTGGCAGCTCACCGATCCGGAGCCGCTCGTCGCCGGCGGCGTGGTCCCGTTCCTCATCGACTGGGGCGAGTCGCCGCACCCGGCCCGCGCCGCCGCGCCGGGCGCGACCCTGGTGGGCTTCCACCTCGAGCATCCCGACGTTGCGGGCGTGCGGCGGATGCTGCGGACGCTCGGCCTCGACGTCGGCGTCGCTCCGGCGGAGCGCGCGGCGCTGGTGGCCGTGATCGAGGGGCCGCACGGCCGCGTCGAGCTGCGCTAGGAGCTGCCTAGGAGCTGCGCTAGGCGCGCCGCGTAAGTTGGTGCCATGCTGCGCACCAAGGTCGCCATCGCCGGCGCCGGCCTCGCCGGCCTGCACGCCGCCCGCCTGCTCCGTGCGGCCGACGTCCCGTTCGTGCTCCTCGAGGCGCGCGACCGCGTCGGCGGGCGCATCCTGACCGCGGACGCGGACGGGCAGCCGGCCGACGACGGGTTCGACCTCGGGCCGTCGTGGTACTGGCCGCGCATGCAGCCGGCCATCGCCGAGCTGGTCGCGGCGCTCGGGCTGCCGGCGTTCGCGCAGCACAGCGAGGGCGACGTGATCTTCGAGCGGATGTCGCGCGAGGGACCGCAGCGCTACCACGGCGACGCGCAGGAGCCGCTGAGCTTCCGGCTCGCGGGCGGCACCGCGGCGATCGTGCGCGCGCTCGCCCGCGACCTGGCGCCCGGGCAGCTCCTGACGGGCGCCGCGGTGACGGCGATGTCGCTCGGCGACGACGGCGTGCAGCTGACCGTCCGGCGCGCGGACGGCACGACGGAGACGCTCGCCGCCGATCACGTGATCGCCGCGCTGCCGCCCCGCCTGCTCGAGGCCACCGTGACGTTCGCGCCCGCGCTGGAGGCGGCCACCGCGCGGCGCTGGCGCGAGACGCCGACGTGGATGGCGCCGCACGCGAAGTTCTTCGCGCTCTACGACCGGCCGTTCTGGCGCGAGGCGGGTCTGTCGGGCACCGCGCAGAGCATGGTCGGGCCGATGCCCGAGATCCACGACGCGACCACGGCGTCGGGGCAGCCGGCGCTCTTCGGCTTCCTCGGCGTCGGCGCCGACCAGCGCGCCACGCTGGGCGAGGCCGCGCTGACGCGCGCCTGCCTGGACCAGCTCGCGCGCACCTTCGGGCCCGAGGCGCGGACTCCACGCGCGACGCTGCTCAAGGACTGGGCGGCCGACCCGCTGACCGCGACCGCGGCCGACCGCGTCGCGACGGGGCATCCCGTGCCGGATCCGTCGCCGTGGGTGTCGGGAGCGTGGCGGGCGCGCCTCGCGCTCGCCGGCAGCGAGACCAGCCCGAGCGAGCCGGGATACCTCGCCGGCGCGGTGACCGCTGCCGCGCGCGCGGTCGACGAGACGCTGCGTCGGCTCGCACCGCGCGGCTGACCGGCGCACCCGACCCGGTCGCGCGGCGCGGCGCGACGCGCCGCGGCCGCGGCCGCCTCAGCGCGTGCGCACCGGGACCTTCCGGGTGCGATCGAGCTTCGGGTACCTCGCGGCCCGGAACGTGTTCGCCTCGCCGTAGACGCGCTTGGTGTTCGCCGCCGCCATCGGCCGCTCGCCATAGCCGGCGTACAGGCGGTCGGCGACCGCCATCCCCTTCACGACGCGCCCGATCGGCGCGAAGCCCATCTCGTCGAGCCGCGAGTTGTCGCGCAGGTTGATGAAGAGGTTCGTGGTGCGGTCGTCGGGCTTGAGCTGCGCGAAGGTGACGGTGCCCCGCACGTTCGACGTGCGCCGCGCGTCGGGCGGCAGCGGCTGGTGGCTCCAGCGCGTGGCGATCACCGGATCGCCCGCGAGGCCGAACTGCGCGATGAAGCCGTCGACGACGCGGTAGAAGCGCGAGTCGTCGAAGTAGCCGGCGCGCGCGAGGTTGTACACGCGATCGACGCCGTGCGGCGCCCACGCGCGCCGCAGCTCGACGGTGATCGTGCCGCGGTTGGTCGCGAGGTCGACGAGCACCGTGTCGGGCGCCCGCGTCGACCAGTAGGGATCGGTGGGCCAGTACAGCATGCCGCGCAGCCGCACCGAATCCAGCGGCGCCTGCGCGCGCATGTCGTGGGTCGGAGCCGCGAGCAGGCCGGCGAGGAGGCCCGCGAGGAGGAGCGTGCGACGCATGGGCGGGAGCGAAGGGTGAGCGCGTGACGGCGGACGCCGCGCGTGGACGGCTCTCCCCGGCCAACATATCCGCGTGCGGGCGCGCGCGGCGGGAGTGGCGCGCGGAGTGCACCGGCTCGGGCGCTCCCACTCCCACCGAGACGAGAATGCCCGATTCGAAGCGCCGCGAGATCTACGCCCGGACGCCCGACGGCGGCACGCAGCTCGCCGCGAGCACCGACCGCTGGCACCTGTTCGACGACCACGTGCATCTCGCGCCCCACCGGCGCGACGACCCGCGGCTCCGGCGCTTCGACGCCGAGCTGATGCCCTTCGTCGACAGCCTGGATCGCGGGGCGCTGGTCGTGATCGACATGCAGAACGACTTCTGCTCGCCCGGCGGCTGGACCGACGCGTCCGGGCTCGACTTCGAGAAGTGCCGCGCCGCGATCCCCGGCGTGCAGCGCGCCGTCGAGGCGGCGCACGCGCACGGCATGTGGGTGGTCTGGGTCTACTGGCACAACCGCCCCGACCTGCGCAACCTCGGCGCGCCCACGCTCTACGCCTTCAAGCACACGCCGGAGCAGAAGGGGATCGGCGAGCCGCTCGAGCGCGGGCGCGTGCTCACCGAGGGCTCGTGGGGCGCCGAGATGGTCGACGAGCTCAGGCCGCTCATGCGCGACGACGACGTGCGCATCGAGAAGGTGCGCATGAACGGCTTCGTCGGCACGCACCTCGACCAGGTGCTGCGCACGCAGGGCATCGGCACGCTCTACTTCGCCGGCGTCAACATCGACCAGTGCGTCGCGACGACGATGGAGGAGGCCTGCTTCCGCGACTACAACTGCGTGCTGCTCGAGGACGCCTGCGCGACGTCGAGCCCCGACTACTGCAAGCAGTCGGTGGTGTTCAACGCGAAGCAGTGCTGGGGCTTCTCCACCACCACGGAGAGGTTCGCGGCCGCGAGCCCGGTGCGCACGTAGGCCGACGCGCGGCGCTACCTGGCGCGGGCCGGCGCGTCGTGCGCGACGTCGGCCCGCG
>CBHYLO010000114.1:0-9793 GCA_966128675.1 uncultured bacterium
TGGGGCTCGCGATCGCCGGCATGCACTACACCGGGATGGCTGCCGCCCACTTCCGGCCGCACGCGCGCGGCGACATCGCGGGCCTCCTCGCCACCGACGCGCTGGCCGCGGCGGTCACGGCCGGGACGCTCCTGATCCTCGGCGTCGCGGTGCTCGCGGCGGCCCAGGACCGGCGGCACCGCCGCCAGCTCGCGCGCAGCCGGGACGCGCTGGCGGCCAGCGAGGCGCGGCTGCGCGCGATCTTCGAGCACGCGGCGGTCGGCATCGCGCTGCACGACGACGACGGACGCATCCTCGAGGTGAACGGCGCCTACGCCGGGATCCTCGGCTACACGACCGCGGAGCTGCGCGCGATGCGCACCACCGACATCACGCTCCCCGAGGAGCTGGAGGCGACGCGCGAGCCGGTGGCGGCGCTGATGGCGGGGCGCACCGCGCGCGTCTCGGTGGAGCGGCGCCTGCGGCACAAGGACGGCGACCTGCGCCTGTGCGCGGTGACGATCTCGAAGGTCGACGCGCTCGGCGACGGGCGGCCGGGGCTCGTGGGGATGGTGCAGGACGTCACCGAGCACCGCGCGCTCGAGGCGAAGCTGGTGCACCGCGCGTATCACGACGCGCTCACGGGCTTGGCCAACCGCGCGCGCCTGCAGGAGGCGATCGCCGAGGCGCTGGAGCGCACGGCCGACGCGTCGACGGTGGCGGTGCTGCTCATCGACCTGGACGGCTTCAAGCTGGTGAACGACAGCGCCGGCCACGCGGTGGGCGACGCGCTGCTGCGCACCGTCGCCGAGCGGCTGCTGCACGCCACGCGCGGCGCGGACCTGGTGGCGCGGCTCGGCGGCGACGAGTTCGCGGTGCTGCTGCAGCGCGTGCGCGGCAAGTCGGACGTCGTCGCCGTCGCCGAGCGCGTGATCGCGGCGCTGTCGCGCCCCGTGACGGTGGCCGACGGCGCGACCGCGGTCGTGGGCGCGAGCGTCGGCATCGCGCGCGGCGGGGCGTCGGCGCTGCCGGCCGTGGGCGACGAGCCGCGCGGCGCGCCGATGCGCCCGGCCGACGCGCTGCTGCGCGACGCCGACCTCGCGCTCTACGAGGCGAAGGCGCGCGGGCGCGGGCAGTGGGCGTGCTTCGAGCCGGCGATGCACGCGGCGGTGGTGGAGCGCATCGCGCTCGAGCACGCGCTGCGCCTCGGCCTCGCGCGCGGCGAGCTGCGGCTGGTCTACCAGCCGATCGTCGACCTCGCGAGCGGGCGCCTGTCGGGCGTCGAGGCGCTGGTGCGCTGGCACCATCCGGAGCGCGGCGTGGTGCCGCCGCTGCAGTTCATCCCGCTGGCCGAGGAGACGGGGCTGATCGTGCCGCTCGGGCGGTGGGTGCTGGATGAGGCGTGCCGGCAGGGCGCGGTGTGGGCGGCGCAGGGCGGCGCGCCGTTCTCGGTGACGGTGAACGTCTCGGGGCGGCAGCTGCAGCAGGCGGGCTTCGTCGGCGAGGTGGAGGCCGCGCTGGCGGACGCCGGCTTCCCCGCCGACCGGCTGGTGCTGGAGCTGACGGAGAGCACGGTCATCCAGCACCCGGAGGTCGCGCGGCAGCGGCTGCAGGCGCTCAAGGCGCTCGGCGTGCGGCTGGCGATCGACGACTTCGGGACGGGCTACTCGGCGCTCAGCTACCTGCGCCAGTTCCCGATCGACGTGCTGAAGATCGACAAGAGCTTCGTGGACGCGATCGCCGGCGGCGGGCAGCCCGAGGCGCTGGCGGCCGCGATCGTCGCGCTGGGCGACGCGCTGTCGCTGCGCACGGTCGCGGAGGGCGTGGAGTCGGCCGCGCAGGCCGAGGTGCTGGCGCGCATCGGCTGCGCGCTGGCGCAGGGCTACCACTTCAGCCGCCCGGTGGACGCGGACGCGCTCGCGCACTGGCTCGACGCCTCACGCCTCGAGGAGGACGCGCTCGCGGTGGCGTAGCGGTCGATGGTCTCGTGGGCCCGAACGGCACGAGACAGGGAGACGGGATGACGGGATGAACCAGGAGGCTCCGTGGAGCGCGACGTTGATCGCACTGCCCGGAGCCTCCTGGTCATCCCGTCATCCCGTCTGCTCGTGCAGTCGATCCGCAGCCCGCAGTCCGCAGCCCTAGCCCTATCTCGTCCCGCTCCCCGTCGTCGACGTCGCGCGCGCCCCCGGCTTCCCGATCGTCCGCTCGAACAGCGCGAAGATGCGGCGGTACTCGTCGGTCCACGACGACGGGCGCACGAAGCCGTGGTCCTCCACCGGGTACGACGCCAGCTCCCAGTCGGTCTTCCCGAGCTCGATGAGCCGCTGCGTCAGCCGCACGATGTCCTGGTAGTGGACGTTCACGTCCACCATGCCGTGCGCCATGAGGAGCGGGTCCTCCAGGCCCTGCGCGAAGTAGATCGGCGACGAGCGGCGGTACGACACCGTGTCCGCGTCCGGGAAGTTCAGGATGCGCGCCGTGTACGGGTGGTTGTAGTGCGCCCAGTCGGTCACCGACCGCAGCGCCGCGCCCGCGCCGAACATCTTCGGCTCCGTGAACAGCGCCATCAGCGTGATGAAGCCGCCGTAGCTGCCGCCGTAGATCCCCACGCGCTCGGGATCGACGCCGTACGTCTTCTGCAGCCAGCGCACGCCGTCCACGTGGTCCTGCAGGTCGCGCCCGCCCATGTGGCGGTAGATCGCCGTGCGCCAGTCGCGCCCGTAGCCCGCCGAGCCGCGGTAGTCGATGTCGAGCACCACGTACCCCTTGGACGCGAGGTAGTGGTTGAACATGTACTCGCGGCTGTAGCTCGACCACCAGTTGTGCACGTTGTGCAGGTAGCCCGCGCCGTGCACGAAGATCGCCGCCGCGCCGTTGGGCTGCGCGCCCATCTCCTGCGGGCGGTAGACGCGCGCCGGCACCGGCACGCCGTCCGAGCCGGGGATCATCACGATCTCCGGCGCCCGCCACCCGAACGCCTGCCAGTCCGCGCTCGGCGACGTCGTGAGCTTCGCGGGCGCGGCGTTCCCGCGCGCGGGCAGCACGTACAGCTCCGGCGGCCGGTTCGCCGTCGAGAAGACGTCGGCCAGCAGGCGCCCGTCCGGCGATGGCGTCACCTGGTGCCCGCCGGCGTCGCGCGTCAGCCGCGTGCGCGCGCCGCCCGCGACCGGCATCGTGTAGTAGTCGCGGTCGAACACCGAGCGCTCGCTCGTGTGCAGCTGGAACCGCGTGCGGTCGGGCGACAGCTCCGCCTGCAGCACCTCGAACTTCCCCTGCGTCAGCTGCCGCTTCCCGCTGCCGTCCGCGGCCACCGTGTAGAGGTGCGCCCAGCCGTCGGCCTCGTTCACGAACCACGCGCGCCCGTCGGGCAGCCAGCCCGCGCAGCCGCCGCACGGCCCGCCGACCCACGCGCTGTCGCGCAGCACCTCGATCGGGCGCACCGTCCCCGAGTCCGCGCGCACCACGCTCAGCACGCGCTCCTTGTAGTCGCGCCGCTCGGCCGACACGAGCGCCATCGTCCCCGCGTCGTTCCACCCCAGCAGCTGCGCGCCGCTCGGCGCCCGCACGGTGTCGGACGGGACCACGCGCAGCCACTTCGCGGCGCCGCCGGACACGCGCACGAACGCCACGCGCCCGTTCGACTGGTCGTCGCCCACCTTCGTGCGCGCGGGCAGCTCCTCGACGTAGCCGCTCTTCGTCACCCACTCGGGTACCTGCGCGGTGCGCGCGCGCGGCGCCGCCGACGTCGTCGCCAGCAGCAGCGCGTCGCCCGTGGGCGCGACCGAGAACGCGATCACGCGCTCGCCCGCCTGCAGCCAGAGCGGCGCCGGGCGGCCGGCCTCGCGCGCCTTCCGCTCGGCGGCCTGCACGCTGTCGCGCGCCACGCGGTCGCGGATGACGTCGAACAGCGCGCGCTGGTCGGCCGCCAGCGCGCGCCGCTGCGCGGCGGTGCGGGCGCTGTCGGGCTGCGGGCCCGCGCGCACGTCGGTCAGCTGCCGCACCATGCCGCCGTCCAGCGCCAGCGCGAAGACGTTGTTGTCGCGCACGAAGAACACGCGCCGCCCGTCGCCCGAGAACCGCGGCGACGACTCGACGCCGAGCGTCTGCGTGAGACGTCGCGCGCTGGTGGCGCCCCGCTCGACGAGCCAGAGATCGCCGTCGTACGCGACCACGCGCCGGCGCCGGTCGGGCGCGTCGTCGCCGTCGGCGAGCAGCGGGCCCACCGAGTCGAGCTGCGCGTCGGGCACGCGCTCCGGCGTCGCGCCCGCGACGGGCCGCACGCGGTACGTGCGCAGCGGCTCGCGCCAGTCGGTGCCGGCCTCGTTCCAGCGGAAGTAGATCCAGCGCGCGTCCGGCGACCAGCGCACGTCCTGCGGCTCGCGGCCGTAGAGCTCCGGGCCGCGCATCATGTTGGCGATCGAGAAGTCGAACGCGGGAGCGGGCGCGGACGGGCGGGCCGCGGACTGCGCGGCGACGGCCGCCGGCGCGAGCACGGCCGCGGCGAGCGCGGCGCGGAGTCGGAGCTTCGACACGGGAGGGAGACGGTGGGGTGACGCGAGGGGTGCCATCGAGCTACGCGGCGGCGCCGCGCATCGTTCGGGTCAGTCGGCGTCGCTCGGCAGCCGCCAGTCGACCTCGGAGCGGCCGGCGGCGCGCAGCGCGGCGTTCGCCTTCGAGAACGGGCGGCTGCCGAAGAAGCCCTTCCGCGCCGCCAGCGGCGACGGGTGCGCGGCCGCGAGGATCACGTGCCGCGAGGTGTCGACGAGCGCCGCCTTCTTCTGCGCGTACGCGCCCCAGAGCACGAACACCACGCGCTCCTCCTTGGCGCTCACGGCGCGGATGACGTCGTCGGTGAAGCGCTCCCACCCGCGGTCCCGGTGCGAGTTCGGCTCGCCGGCGCGCACGGTGAGCACCGCGTTCAGCAGCAGCACGCCGTGGCGCGCCCACGGCACCAGCGACCCGTCGCGCGGCTTCGGCAGCTGCAGGTCCGCCTGCAGCTCCTTGTGGATGTTGCGCAGCGACGCGGGGATCGGCACGTCGGGCCGCACCGAGAACGCCAGCCCGTGCGCCTGCCCCGGCCCGTGGTACGGGTCCTGGCCGAGGATCAGCACCTTCACGTCGTCGAGCGCGGTGAGCCGCAGCGCGGAGTACAGGTCCTCCTCGGGCGGATACACCTCCTGCGCCTTCCGCTCGGCGTCCACGAACGCGGCCAGCTCGGCGTACCAGGGCTGCTTGACCGTGTCGGCGAGGGCCGCCTTCCAGGCGGATGGGATCTTCGGAAGCATCGTCGAGTCTCGAGTGGGCTGCGTGCTGCGTGCTGCGTGTGGCTCCGTGCCCTCGGCGGCCGGTCTCGCACCCCACCGGCCATGACTGCGCATTTGGGTTCGGATGAGAGGGATGAGAAGGATCGAATGGATCTCCTCCGCACCGGCGCACAGGACGTCGCCGCCGCGAGGAGCAGATCCATTCGATTCCTCTCATCCCATCATCCCACTCTGATTCACCAGCCTCGGCTCGGCGCGCCGGACCTCATTCGCCTCTGGGAGGGATGCGGATGCTCCGGATCGAGCGGATGCTCCGGATCGCTCCTCGTTGCGCACGGGACGTCGCCGTCATGAGGAGCGATCCGCATGATCCGCCTCATCCGGAGCATCCGTATCCTCCCCACAGGCCGACAGGTCCCGCGCATCGAGGCATCCCGAGCGGCCGTCCACGCAGCACGCGGCACGCAGCCCGTTTCACGCCGCCGCCCGCGCCGCGCGCGACTCCTCGACCGCCAGCCGATGCTGCGTCTCGTCGAACGCGCCCTCGCTGCGCGCGATGACCACCGTCGCCACGCCGTTGCCGATCAGGTTCACGATCGCGCGCGCCTCGCTCATGAAGCGGTCCACGCCCAGCAGCAGCGCGAGGCCCTCCACCGGCACCACGTGCAGCGCCGACAGCGTGCTCGCGAGGACGATGAACCCCGAGCCCGTCACGCCCGCCGCGCCCTTGGACGTGATCATCAGGATGCCGAGGATCGTCAGCTGCTGGCCGATCGAGAGGTCCACGCGGAACGCCTGCGCCAGGAAGACCACCGCCATCGACAGGTAGATCGACGTCCCGTCGAGGTTGAACGAGTAGCCCGCCGGCACCACCAGCCCCACCACGCTGCGCGCGCACCCGAAGCGCTCCAGCTTCTCCAGCATCCGCGGCAGCGCCGCCTCGCTGGACGACGTGCCCAGCACCAGCAGGATCTCCTCGCGGATGAACGAGAGGAACGGCAGCAGGCGGAAGCCCGACAGCCGCGCGATGGCGCCCAGCACGACGAAGACGAAGATCGCCATCGTCAGGTAGACGTCGAGCATCAGGCGGCCGAGCGGGAGCAGCGTGCGCAGGCCGAAGTTGCCGACCGTGTACGCCATCGCGCCGAACGCACCGATGGGCGCCACCACCATCACCATCGCGGTGATCTTGAAGAACACGTCGGCGATGCGCTCCAGCACCTCCGTCAGCGCGCGCCCGCGCGCGCCCAGCGCCGACAGCGCGACGCCGAACAGCACGGCGAAGAAGACGATCTGCAGCACGTCGCCCTTCGCGAACGCGTCGACGACGCTCGACGGGACGACGTGGGTCAGGAAGTCCACCCAGTTCATCTGCTCGCCCGCGGTCGCGTAGCGCGACACGTCGCCCTTCGCCATGCGCGACACGTCGAGCCCCGCGCCCGGCTTCGTGACGTTGACGACGACCAGCCCGATGGCCAGCGCGAACGTCGTCACGACCTCGAAGTAGAGGAACGCCTTCCCGCCCACGCGCCCGACCTTCTTCAGGTCGCTCATGTTGGCGATGCCCAGCACGATCGTCAGGAACACGATCGGCCCGACGACCATCTTCACCAGGTTGACGAAGGTGTCGCCGAGGGGCTTCATGGCCTTCGCCGTGTCGGGCGCGGCGAGGCCGAGCGCGATCCCCAGGCTGATGGCGATGAGGACGCGGACGGTCAGATTACGCGGCAGCAGACGACGCATCCTTCGCTCGGGACTGGCGGGGGGCGGGGCACGCGCGGGCGCATGCGGACACAGCGCGGGGCCGCGCGGCGCCGTACGCTAGGCCGGCGCGCGCGTCGCCGCCACCGCCCGGCCTCCCCCCACCCCGCCCCATGCCCCAACCGCCGCAGCTGCCGGTCATCCTCCTCGTCTCCGCGCTGGGCGGCGCCATGAACGCGATCGCCGGCGGCGGCACCCTGCTCGTCTTCCCGGCGCTGCTCGGCCTGGGCGTCGCGCCGGTCGCGGCCAACGCCACCTGCACCGTCGCCCTGTGGCCGGGCGCGCTGAGCAGCATGTGGGGCTACCGCCGCGAGCTGACCGGCACCGGCGGCTGGGCGGCGCGCCTGGTCCTCCCGTCGGTGCTCGGGGGGCTCGTCGGCGCCGGGCTGCTGCTGATCGGCGGCGACGCGGTGTTCGCGCGCCTCGTCCCCTTCCTCGTCCTCGGCGCGACGCTGCTGTTCGTCGCGCAGCGCCCGCTCGTGCGCCTGCTCGCCGCGCGGCGCCCGACGGCCGAGCGGGCCCCCGACGCGCTTCCCGCGCCGACGCTGGCCGCGCTGGCGTTCCAGCTCGTGGTCGCGATCTACGGCGGCTACTTCGGCGCCGGCGCCGGGATCCTCACCCTCGCCGTGCTCGGGCTGCAGGGCTTCGTCAACATCCACCAGATGAATGGCCTCAAGAACTGGGCGGCGCTCTGCTTCAACGCCGTCGCCATCGCGACGTTCGCGCTCAACGGCGCGGTGCAGTGGCCGCTGGCGGCCGTGATGGCGGTCGGCACCACGGCCGGCGGCTACGCGGCGGCCGGCGTGGCGCGGCGCGCGCCGCAGCACGTGGTCCGCGGCGCGGTGGCCCTCATCGGCTTCGCCAGCGCGGCGTGGCTCCTCCTGCGCGGACGGTGAGCGCGTGACCGCCCCGCCTCCGCCGTCCGCGCCGCGCGCCAGGACGGGCGCGCTGCTCGTCGCCGCCCTCGCCCTCGTCGTCGTCGCCGCGCTGCCCACGCCCGCCGGCCTCACGGTCGCCGGCCAGCGCGTGCTCGCGGTGCTCGCGTTCGCGATCGTCGTCTGGATCACCGAGGCGGTGAGCTACGCCGTGAGCGCGGCGCTCGTCGTCAGCCTGGGCGCGCTGCTGCTGGGCGCCGCGCCGCCGTTCGCGAAGGGCGCCAGCGCGGCGCCCGGCGCCACGCTCGGCACCAGCAAGGCGCTCGGCCACATGCTCGAGGGGTTCGCGTCGCCGGCCGCGGCGCTCGTGGCGGCGGCCGTGTTCCTCGCCGCGGCGATGCGCCACACGCAGCTCGACCGGCGGCTCGCGCTGCTCGTCCTGCGCCGCACCGGCACGGGGCCGCGCGGCATCCTGCTCGGCGCGATCGTCGTCGGCATCGTGCTCGCGTTCTTCGTGCCCAGCACCACCGCGCGCGTCGGCGCGATCGTCCCCATCATGGGCGGCATGGTCGCGGCGTTCGGGCTCTCGCGCGACAGCCGGCTGGCCGCCTGCCTGATGATCACGACCGCGCAGGTGGCCACCATCTGGAACGTCGCGATCAAGACGGCGGCCGCGCAGAACCTGCTCGCCGTGGGCCTCATCCAGCAGTCGCTCGGCGTCACCGTCTCGTGGGCGTTCTGGTTCCGCCAGGCCGCGCCGTGGGCGGTGGTGATGACGGGCGTGCTCTACGTCGTGATGCGGCTGCTCGTGCCGCCCGAGCCGGTGGGCGGCCCCGACGCGCGCGCCGCGGTGCAGGCTCAACTCATGGCGTTGGGTCCCGTGCGCGCGGCCGAGTGGCGGCTGATCGCGGTCGCCGTCGCGCTGCTCGCGCTGTGGAGCACCGAGGGCTCGCTGCACGCGCTCGACACCAGCACGACGACGCTCGCCGCCGTGACGCTGCTCCTGCTGCCGCGCATCGGCGTGCTCTCGTGGGAGGAGGCCGAGCGGCTGGTGCCGTGGGGCACCGTCGTGCTGTTCGCGGTCGGCATCTCGATCGGCGCGGTGCTGATCGCCACCGGCGCCGCCGCCTGGCTCGCGCAGGCGACGCTCGGCGCGCTCGGCGTCGCGTCGCTGTCGCCGCTGGCGATGCTCGCCGTGCTGTCGGCCATCAACGTCGTGGTGCACCTGGGCTTCGCCAGCGCGACCAGCCTCGCGGCGACGTGGATCCCGATCGTGCTGGCGTTCGTCGCCGCGCTGCAGCGCCCCGACGTGCCCGCGCTGGGGATGGTGCTGGTGCAGCAGTTCGTGGTGAGCTTCGGCTTCCTGCTGCCGGTGAACTCGCCGCAGAACATGGTCGCGTACTCCACGGGCGCGTTCACCACGCGCGACTTCCTGCGCACCGGCGTGTGGATCACGCTCGTCGGCTACGCGCTGCTGCTGGTGCTGGCGGCGACGTGGTGGCGCTGGAGCGGGCTGCTCTAGCGGGGGCGAACGGCGAACTGCGTGTGCAAGGAAGCAATCCGAGAACGGCTTTGATGAGTGCGGAAGGCACCGCGGGGGGGCGCGGGACCGCGCGCCGCCCCGGCGGCATCCCCCCTGTTACGCTCACCACGGGTTACGTCCATGCCACACCCGGAGCCATCCGCCGTGATCCGATCTCCTCGGATCTCTTCCTTGCCAACGCCGTTCCGGTCCGGCGCGCCGGATCCGTCTCGTCCTGGGAAGGACGCTCCGCGTCGCTCCGCGCGGCGGCGACGAGCCGCGGCCCGCGTGCCCTTGACGCGGGCCCCGCGGCCCAGCACGATCGGGGGCGCGTCCGCCCGGCCCCCCCCCCCCCCCCGCCCCCCCCGCCCCCGCGCGCGGTCCCCCCC
>CBHYLO010000115.1:0-9772 GCA_966128675.1 uncultured bacterium
AACAGCGGGAAGGCGGGCGCGGTGTGGGCGGGGCTGCGGCACGTGCTGGCCGCGCCGCCCGCGACGCGGGCGGCGTACGTCGGCTACTGGGACGCCGACCTCTCGACGCCGCTCGCCGCGCTGCCCGAGCTCGTGGCGGTGCTGCGCGCGCGCCCCGCGTGCCACGCCGTCCTCGGGGCGCGCGTGCGGCTGCTCGGCCGGCGCATCGCGCGGCGACCGGCGCGGCACTACCTCGGGCGCGTGTGGGCCACCGCGGCGTCGGTCGTGCTGGGGATGCCGGTCTACGACACGCAGTGCGGCGCGAAGCTGTTCCGCGTCGGGGGGGCGCTGACCGCGGCGCTGGACGCGCCCTTCCTGTCGCGCTGGGCCTTCGACGTCGAGCTGCTGGCGCGCCTGCACGCCGCGACCGCGGGCCAGGACGTCGACGAGTGCTTCGTCGAGCACCCGCTCGCGGAGTGGCGCGACGTCGCCGGCTCCAAGCTCACCGCGGGCGCCGCGCTGCGCTCGGGGCTGGACCTGGCGCGCATCGCGTGGCGCGTGCGGCGCGGCGCGCGGCCGGCGGTCAGCCCGGTCGCCGACCGACCGCCAGCACCGACAGGCCCGCGCTGAAGCCGCCCGTCGTGGTCGCGCGCGCGAGCCGGCCGCCCTCCGAGAGGAAGATGCGCTCCAGCAGGCGGTTGATCGGCGCGGGCGGGACGCGCGTGTCGGCGTCGCCGTGCAGGCCGAAGGCGCGCTCGACCAGGCGCACGGTCGCGACCAGCGGGAAGAGGCGCGCGTTGTAGTACGTGAGCAGCTCGGGGACGAAGCCGGCGTCCGCCAGCCGCGCCCCCATCTCCGCGCGCCGGTAGCGCCGGCGGTGCTGGTGCACCTCGTCGTGTCGCGACCAGAGCCACTGGAAGGCGGGCACCGTCGCCACGACGACGCCACCCGGGCGCAGCGCGTCGAACGCCAGTCGCAGCGCGCTCGCGTCGTCGTCCAGGTGCTCCAGCACGTCGAAGAAGCCCACGCCGGCGAAGTGCCGCTGCGGCAGCGTCGCGATCGCGTCGACGTCGCCTTCCGTCAGCCGGCGCAGGCCGTGCGCGCGCCCGCGCGCCACCGACTCCGCCGACGGATCCAGCCCCCACGGCTCGACCGCGCCGCCCAGCCGCTCCAGCAGCGAGCCCGTGCCGCAGCCGACGTCGAGGAACGGCGCGCCGTCGGGCACGAACCGCGTCACCGTCCGCGCGATCAGCTCGCGTCGGGCGCGGAACCACCAGTGCTGGTGCTCGCGCTCGAAGATGAAGGCGTAGGCGGCGGCGTCCACAGCGGAGACGGAGGAAAGAGGATGGCGTGCGGATGACGACGTGCGCCGATCGCGCGACACATTATACGTCCCGCCCCTCGTGGCCGAGACCGTGACGACGGGCCGCTGGCCATGGCGTGACGTCGCCGCTGGCCCTACTCTGTCGCCTCCCACCCGCGCGCCCACCGGGGCGATACTCCCGCCGCATCCCCAGTGCACGTCGCACCGGAACCGACCTCCCCCCGGCCGCCGCTCGTCCACCGGCTCGCGGTCTGCCTGCTCGCCGCCGCGTGGGCGCTCGCGTGCATGTGGCACATGCGGCGGGCCACCGGTCGTCCGGCCGACTTCGACGTCATGTGGCAGGGCGCACGCTTCCTGCTCGACGGCCGGGATCCGTGGGCGCTGATCGGGCCGGGGCGGCCGTGGGAGTGGGTCTCACCGCTGTTCTATCCGGGGACCGCGCTCCTGGCGCTCGCGCCGCTGGCCGCGCTGCCCCTCGACGTCGCGCGGGCGATCTGGGTCGGCGGCACGGCGGCCCTGCTCGCGTGGCTGCTCACGCGTGATGGCTGGTGGCGTCTGCCGCTCTTCCTCAGCGCGCCGTTCTTCAACGCGGCGGGCGGCGGACAGTGGTCGGTCCTCGTGACGGCGGCGATCCTGTGGCCGGCGCTCGGCGTGGTCAGCTCCATGAAGCCGACCGTCGGACTCGCGGTCCTCGCGGCGATGCGCACGCAGCGCGCGCAGGTGATCGCCCTCGCCGCCGGGCTCGCGCTGCTCGCGGCGAGCCTCGTCGTCGCGCCGGGCTGGCCCTGGTCGTGGCGCGCCGCGATCGCCGATGCGCCGCACATGTCGTCCCCGATCGCACACTGGCGTGTCGGCGCGCCCCTGCTGCTGCTCGCGCTGACGCGGTGGCGCCGGCCGGATGCGCGCCTGCTGTTCGCGCTGGCCTGCGTGCCGCAGTCGACCCTCGTGTACGAGGGGCTCTACTTCCTGCTCTTCCCGCGGACGCTGGTCGGCGTCACGCTCATGGCGATCACCTCGTTCGGGGCGTCGTGGCTGCAGGATCGCATCTCGGACTGGGCGACGACCACCGCGCAGCTGCAGTATGCGGTCGGGGACGTGATGGTCCTGTTCTTCTACCTGCCCGCGCTCGTGATGGTGCTGCGACGGCCGAACGTCGGCGAGGTCCCGCGCTGGCTGGCGCACGCGCACGATCGCATCGCCGCGCTGCGCGTCCTGCCGTCCGCGCGATCCTCGCGCGATGCGGTCGACTGACGCGCGTCAGGCCCCGGGCCGTCCGGGCCGCGGCACCCACCGCTTCAGCGAGAGCCAGGGCCGCTCCCACAGGTGCCACGAGAGGGTCGCGACGGCGAACGTCGCGGCGTAGCCGACCCAGTAGATCGCGGCGAGCGAGGTGCCCGGGCGCCACTGCACGGCGGCGCAGCTGACGAGGAAGATCGCCGGCATGTGGAACACGTAGAGCCCGTAGCTGATGCGCCCGACGGCGCGCAGCGGGCGGACGCCCAGCGTCCGCGCGAGCGCGGTGTCGGATCCGTGCGCCACCACCGACAGCACCAGCGCGCCCCAGACCAGCGTGAGCAGTGGCACGCCCACGATCTCCTGCAGCGGCCGGGCGCCCGGCGTGATCCACGTGAGCAGCGCGTGGCAGGCGAGGGCCGCCAGGACCGGGCGGATCGGCGCCTGCGCGACGTGCGCGGTCCAGCGGCGCAGGCGCGACCACGCGGCGGGCACGTCGCGCAGCGCGGCCATCCCGGCGCCGATCGCCAGCCCCTCGAGACGCGTGAAGGGCATGACGGTGAGCAGCGAGTGGGACACGCCGGCTCCCACGAGCGCGAGCCGCAGCAGCGCGCTGCCGAGCCACAGGGCGCCGCAGAGCTGCGCGAGCCGCCGCGACGTGAGGCGCCGCACGACGAGCGGCCACACGAGGTAGAACTGCTCCTCGATGGCGAGCGACCAGAACGGCCCGGTGCCGTACGCGCCCGTCTGCGGCGACGGGTGGAGGATGAGGTACCAGTTGAACGTGTGCGTCCAGTACCACGGCGCCGCCCGGCGGAACTCGGCCGCGTCCTGCGGCACGAACGTCGGCCAGCCCACGGCGAGCGCCGTGAGGAGCGCGAGCGCGAGGCAGTAGAGCGGCCAGATGCGCAGCGCGCGGCGGGCGAAGAACGACGGCAGCGCGCCGACGCGCCCGCGATCCTCGAGCAGGATGCGCGTGATCAGCCAGCCCGAGAGGACGAAGAACAGGTCGACGCCCGTCCAGCCGAAGCGCGCCAGCGCGACGGGCAGGCGCCACCAGCCGGTCGCCTCGAGGTTGGCGATGCCGTGCGCCCCCATCACGAGGAGGATGGCGATCGCGCGCACGCCGTCGAGCGCGTCGATGTGCCGCACGGCGTTCGCCGCCGCCGCCGGGCGCACGACGATGTCCGCGTCCCGCTCGCGCGCGATCGCCGGGACTGCGGCGTGCGTCATGTCGGGGGCGCGGGCAGCGCGCCGCCGCCTCCGGGCAGGGGTCGCCGCAGGGAGCGCGGAGCGTGTGCAGGCACGGAGCGGGAGGTGCGGTGAGTCGGGACCGGATTCGCCATCGGGCGCAGGTGTGGCGACGCCGACCGCGTGGTAATCTGTTGTCCCGTGTCACATCCGGACAGCCGCTCCGCCGCCGGCACGACGCCGGCGCTCATCCATCGCGCGGGCGCCGCGCGGGGCAGCGGCCGCGCGGGGAGGGCGTTCCGGTACGCGGTTACCGTGAAACGCCGGCAGCCCCGCCGGGCTAACACCCCGCGCGGGCGCGCCGCGGGCCCCCGCGCCGGCGGGGGGCGCGCGTTCCTGTACGCGTTCACGGTGAAGCGCCGGCTGCCCGGCATCGCGGCCCAGTCGGACTTCGCGATCCAGTGGTTCTGCGCGCGCGTGCTGTGGAGCGGCGGCGATCCGTACCTGGCCGCGGGGCCGGGCCGCGCCTTCGAGTGGCCGGCGCCGCTCGTCTATCCCGCCACGGCGCTGACCACACTGGGGCCCTTCGCGCTGCTCCCGCTGCACCTCGCGGAGTACCTGTTCGTCGGCATCGGTGCCGCCACCCTCGCGTTCCTCGCGACGCGTCGCGGGTGGACGCCGCTCTGCGCGTTCCTCGGCGCGCCGTTCTTCGTCGCGGTGACGACCGTGCAGTGGGCGCCGGTCCTCGCCGCGGCCGCGCTCACGCCCGCCCTCG
Source organism: uncultured bacterium (assembly GCA_966128675.1). Lineage (GTDB taxonomy): Bacteria > Gemmatimonadota > Gemmatimonadetes > Gemmatimonadales > Gemmatimonadaceae > Roseisolibacter. The sequence goes on from CBHYLO010000115.1 coordinate 4,503, forward strand.
CGTGGCTCGTCGCCGCGAAGCCGACGGTCGGCCTCGCGATCGTCGCCTACCGGCTCGAGCGCCGATGGCTCACGAGCGCGATCCTCGGCGGCGTGCTGCTGTCGGTGGTCGCCTGGACGCTCGACCCCGGTTGGGTCGCCGGATGGATCGGCGCGTTGCGCGAGCGGCCCGCCGGGGCGGTCGGGCTGGCGCGCAGCATCAACGCGCTCTACGCGGCACCGGTCGGGATGCCGGGCGGCGTCCTCGTGCTGCTCGCGCTCCTGCGCTGGCGGCGCCCCGAGGCCCGCCTCCTGGCCGTGACGGCCCTCGTGCCGCACATCATGGTCGGCTACGAGCTGGTCGCGCTGATGGTGCTGGTGCCGCAGACGCTCGGCGAGGCGCTGCTCGTCGCGGCGCTGTCGTGGGTCGCGCGCTACGGATTCGTGTTGAATCAGCCGTACGCCGATCTGAACACGGCGTACCTGGCCGCCGGGACGTGGGGGCTCTGGTGCGTGCTGGTCCCGCTCACGGCCCTGGTGCTCACGCGTCCGAATCGCGACCCGGCGTCGCCGTGATCCCCGATCGCGCGTCGCCGCGCATGCCACGCGGCAGGCGCACGCGGCCGACGGCGCGCTCGAGCCAGCGCGGCACACCGCCCTCGTTCGGGCGGCGCATGATCATCACCAGCGCGGGGAGGCAGAGGCCCACGATCATCGCGTCGCGCAGCGCGCCGATCGACTGCTCCCAGTACACCCCCAGGTAGTACATCGCCAGCCGCTGGCCGACCTGCGTCAGCACGCCGCCCCACCAGAGCACGAGCAGCTCCAGGCGCGTGCGGGCGACCGTCACCAGCGGCACCAGCTCGTACGGGCCGGGGTTGATGGGGACGAGCGCCGTCGCGAGCAGCAGCCGCGCCTCGGGGCGGCGCCAGCGCAGGGCGGCGAGCAGGATCGGCCAGGCGAGCGGCCGCACGATCAGCGGCCGGATGCTCCAGTGCACCGCCACCGACTCCCGCCATTCGGCCACCCACCCCGGCTGCACCACCAGGCTCACGACGCCGAGCGCCGCGCCGACGGCGAGGACCTGCAGCAGCATCCGGCGCGACAGCGTGGCCGCGAGCCACACGACGGCGTTCTGCGGCTTGAGCGCGAGCAGCCCGCCGGCCCACGGCAGCATGCCGGCCGCGGTGGTGAGCGCCGCCCACTGTCCCAGCCCCATCGTCAGCACGATCGGCGCGCTCAGGAGCCACAGGCAGCGCCAGAGCCGGTCGGCGCTCAGCGCCCACGCGAGCAGCGCCATCGACCCGCCGACGAACAGCGCGCGCGCGACGGCCAGCGGCAGCAGCGCCAGCGGCGACACGGCGACCACCGTCGTGAGCGGATAGATCATGCGCGCCGCGAGCCGGAACGTGGCGCCTGCGTGCGGGCCGATCGCGTGGTACGGATCGACGTCCGCGAACAGCATGCGCGCCGCGACCCAGACGTGGTCCCAGTCGGTGCGCGCGTCCATCATCGGCGCGCCCTTCGTGGCCACCTGCTGGACGAACCAGGCGCCGAAGAGGCCCGCCGCGATGGTGACGAGCAGGCGCTGGCGCGTCGTGGGGCGCGGAGCGTCGTCGGCGGACGGCATACCGGAGCGCAGGGGCGGCAGAGTGGACGCGCGACGGGACGTGCACGCGCTGGCGCGCGCCCCTTATGTTGGAGCCCTCGACGGGTCGTCGACGTGAGAGTACCGCCCGCGCGGCCGTTCGACCAGCCGCCCGACGTCGCCCGACGTTCCGGCCATCCCAGCTCCCGCGCTCGTGGTCAACGACAAGACCGTCGTCGTCGTCATGCCCGCCTACAACGCCGAGCGGACGCTCGAGCGCACCGTGCGGGACGTCCCGCCGGGCGTCGTCGACGAGTTCCTGCTGGTCGACGACTGCTCCCGCGACGGCACCGTGCGCGAGGCGGAGCGGCTCGGCATCCCGTACGTCGTGCACGAGCGGAACCGGGGCTACGGCGGCAACCAGAAGACCTGCTACACCGAGGCGCTGCGCCGGGGCGCCGACATCGTCGTGATGCTGCATCCCGACTACCAGTACGCGCCGACGCTCATCGGCGCGATGGCGTGGCTCGTCGCCTCGGGCGAGTTCGACGTGGTGCTCGGCTCGCGCATCCTGGGGAAGGGCGCGCTGGCGGGCGGGATGCCGCTCTACAAGTACGTCGCGAACCGCGGCCTCACGTTCGTCGAGAACGTGCTGCTGGACCTCAAGCTGTCCGAGTACCACACCGGCTATCGCGCGTTCTCGCGGCGCGTGCTCGAGACGCTGCCGCTGGAGGAGTGCTCGGACGACTTCGTGTTCGACAACCAGATGCTCGCGCAGTGCGCGGCGTTCGACTTCGCGATCGGCGAGATCAGCTGCCCCACGCGCTACTTCGCCGAGGCGTCGTCGATCGACTTCCGGCGCTCGGTGCGCTACGGGCTGGGCGTGCTGGCGACCGCGATGGGCTACCGGCTGCATCGCCTGGGCGTCCGGCGCTCGCCCCTGTACGCGCCGTCGGGGCGGCGGCTGCCCGGCATCGGCGTGGAGGCCGGCGAGGCGGGGGCGCCGGGGCGCCATGGACCGGCCGGGAGGCGTTAGACTTCCGCCATGCCCCACGACCACAAGCAACTGATCGTCGTCGGCGACCGCGTGCTCGTGAAGCCCGAGGAGGGCGAGGAGCGCAGCAAGGTCGGGCTCTACCTCCCCTCGACCGCGATCGACACGCAGGCCGTCCAGGGCGGCCGCATCGTCGCCACCGGGCCCGGCACGCCGATGCCCGACTTCGGCGGCGACAACTTCGACGAGCCCTGGCGCCTCGAGTCGCGCCGCGGCAGCGCGGCCCGCTACGTCCCCATGCAGGCGCGGCAGGGCGACTACGCCCTCTTCTTCCGCAAGGCCGCCGTCGAGATCACGTTCGAGGGCGACCGCTACCTGGTCGTCCCCCAGGCCGCCATCCTCGCGCTCGTGCGCGAGCCGGCGCCCGACGACGAGGGCCTCCGCTTCGGCTGAGCGCCCGTCGTGCACGCCGTCGGACCCGCGGCGCGCCGTCGCGCGTTCGTCGGGGTATCAGCACCATCCGCATCACCCCTCGCATCAGCTCCGCGGCGCCGCCCGTCCGGCTGGCCGCCGCCGTCGCTTCCAGACCCGTCCGTCATTCCCGGAGACCCATCCCGATGTATCCCGAACCGCTCGTCGCCCCCATGCGGCAGGAGCTCACGCGCCTCGGCGTCGAGGAGCTGCGCTCCCCCGCGCAGGTCGACGCGAAGCTCACCCAGCCCGGCACCACGCTCGTCGTCGTGAACTCCGTCTGCGGCTGCGCCGCGCGCAACGCGCGCCCCGCGGTCGCCGCGGCGCTCCAGCACCCCGCGCGTCCGGACGCCGCGACCACCGTGTTCGCGGGGCAGGACACCGCGGCCACGCAGCGCGCGCGCGAGTACTTCACCGGCTACGCGCCGTCGTCGCCGTCGATCGCGCTGCTGAAGGACGGGAAGCTGGTGTTCATGCTCGAGCGCTGGCAGATCGAGGGGCGCGCGGCCGAGCAGATCGCGCGCGACCTGACGGTCGCGTTCGATCGGCACTGCGCGCCGGCCGCCCAGACCGCCTGAGCACGGCGCGGCGCTCGCGCCCCGCGCACGCATCGCCCACGCATCGCGCACGTATCGCACCCGCGCCCGACCGGCCCCGCCGGTCGGGCGCGGGTGCATTTGCACAGGCACGTCCGCGCGGGAGCGTTCGCGCGGCAGCCATCGCGCGGGCGCGTTCGCGCATGGGCGTTCGCCGTCGTCGTGGTCCGGGGCACACGCTCTGCACTGCCTGCGTCGCTCCCTCGCACGCAGCGCATTCACCACGAGGACGACAATCATGGAGCGCAATCCCAACGATTCGCTGTCGAGCGGCGCGTCCGGCACGTCGGGTTCGACGCCTGCCGGCAGCGGCGCCAGCGCACTCGGCTCGGGCACCGATTCGATCAGCGTGACCGGCACCGGCGTCGGACAGAGCGCGTCCACCGGCTCGACCAGCACGGGCGGTGACGTCGGGCGGCTCGACCTCGGGTCCGCCGGCGACGCCGCGACCTCCGGCGGCACCTCCGGCGGCGCGTCGGGCGGCGCCTCGCTGCAGGACCGCCTCGGCAGCGCGCGCGAGATGGCCGGCGAGCGCCTCGGCCAGGCCCGCGAGAAGGCGACGCAGCTGAAGGCGACGCTCGCCGACAGGCTGGAGGCGGGCGCGGGCGCGCTGCGCCAGCAGCCCGACGGCGCCGCGCAGCTCGCGGGCACCAACGGCACGACCGCGGACACGAACCCGCAGCTCGCGCAGCTCCGCTCGACCGGCGCCGACGTGATGCAGAAGACGGCGGAGTTCCTCCGCACCGGCGACCTGCGCACGACGGTCGAGGAGCAGATGCGCACGAACCCGGGACGCACGCTGCTCATCGCCGTCGGCCTCGGCTACGTGCTGGGCAAGGCGATCCGCGGCGGCGACCGCCGCTAGCCGTCGCCGAGCCTCCCATGTCGGGCGACGGACGCTCGTCCACGGGATCGGAGGGGCGCGGCCTCTCCACCCTCCTGCGCGACCTGGCCGAGGGGAGCGGTGAGCTCATCCGGCAGGAGCTGCGGCTCGCGCGCGTCGAGGCGCGCGACCTGGCGCGCGGGCTCGGCGTCGGCACCGTCGAGGTGGCGGTCGGGGCCGTGCTCATGCTCCTGGGCGGCCTCGCGCTGCTGGCCGGCCTGATCCTGCTCGCGGGCGACCAGTGGCTGCGCGACCGCTACTGGCTGGCCGCCCTGCTCGTGACCGTCGTCGCCGGCATCGTCGGCGCCCTGTTCGCTCGGCGCGGCCTCGCGCTGCTCTCTCCGGACGCGCTGGTGCCCGACCAGAGCGTCGCGACCCTCAAGGAGGACCGGGAATGGCTGAGACAACTGCGGACGTGAGGCGCGACATCGAGCTCACCCGCGAGCGCATGACCTCGACGCTGGCCGAGCTCGAGCGGAAGCTCCATCTCGGGCAGATTGTCCGCGAGAACCCGTGGCCGGCGGTCGGCGTGGCGTTCGGGGCGGGGCTGCTGCTCAGCGGCTCGCGCGCGGACGTGAAGGCCGCCGCGGCCACGGCGACCGCCACCCGCGGGGCGACCAGCCGGCTCGGTCCGGCGCTCGACGACATCGTCGCCAACCTGATGGCGGGCGTCGGCGCGGCGCTCCAGGGCCACGTCGACAGCCTGCTCGACGAGGTGAAGGCCGCCATCGGCGCGCCGACGGGCACCGCGGCCGGCACC
>CBHYLO010000116.1:0-9765 GCA_966128675.1 uncultured bacterium
AGACCACGTGCTGGCTGCGCGTGGTCGCGGCCTGCGCCTCGCCGGCGGCGGGCGTCGTGCCCGTGGGCGTCGTGCCCGTGGTCCCGGGCGCGCCGGCGGCGCTCCCCGTCTGACCGGCCCCGAGGCCGGCGTCCCGTTCGTCCTGATCCACTGCGCTCTCCGCCGGCCCGGCCGGCTCCATGTGCTCGCGCGGCCGCCGGCGCGCTCGCCGGCGGGCGCCGAGCGCCCTGTCGTTCGTGATGATCAAATAGGTCGCGCGGACATGCGGGCCGCCGGTGGCAGCGCCGTGCCGCGCGAGGCGGAAAGTATAGCGCGCCGGCGGGCGCCGAGCGCCCGGCCGTGCGGGAGGGTCAAATTGGGCGCGCGGCCAGGCGGGCCGCCGGGGCCAGCGCCGGGCCGTGGGCCGGCGATCCGGCGCGGCCGCGCCGCGCGAGGCGGGAAGTATAGCCGGCCCGCCCCCGGCGCGCGCGAGGCCGCCGGGGCCGCGTGTCGGGGGAACCCTTATGTCGCGCCCGCACTCCCGAGCGAATGATTCGGCGCGTCCCTCCCACCCGGAGCGCCCCGGTGCGTGATCCCGACCCGCTCGCCCCCCGCGGGCCGAGCGTCGACGCCGCGCGCGGCCCGTCTTCCGATCCGTCGCCCGGCGCCCGCGGCCGGCGCCGCTGGACGCGCGTCGGCGTCGCCGTCGAGCCCTCGGGGGACGCGCCGCCGTCGCGGGTCCGCTACCAGTGGGACGCCGACACCGAGCTCCTCGTCGCCAGCATCGGCGACCGCCGGAACGGCGGGGCGTCCGCGACCTCGCTCGAGCTGGAGGGGACGGACGGCTCGTGGGTCACGCTCGAGCTGCGCGCGGGGCGCGTCTGCGGGCTGGAGGTGGCAGTGTGGCCGCCCGTGCGGCTGCGCACCGCGGTCGAGCCGCCGGTGGCCCCGGAGCCCGGGCACGTCACCGTCCCCGAGCTGCTGGCGCTGGGCGGGACGACGGACGTCGAGGTGGACACACTGCTGGTGGTCGAGGCGGACCGGCGCCGGCGGACCTACCACTTCCGCCTGGGCCGGTCGCGGCCGACGCGCGCGGTGCGCGTGGGACGTGATATCTTGCTCGACGTCGACGAGGACGGCGACCTGGCCGGCCTCTGGCTGCTGAACGTTCCCGCGCAGCCCCTCCCGCACTGACGTCGCCGTGATCACCACCATCGTCCTCATCAAGGCGGAACCGAAGTCGATCACGCAGGCCGCCACGCGCATCGCGGGCGTCGAGGGCGTGCACGAGGTGTACTCCGTGTCGGGCGAGTGGGACCTGGTGGCGATCGTGCGCGTGGCGGAGTACGAGCAGATCGCGCAGGTGGTGACGGAGCAGATCGCGGGCGTGCCGGGGATCAGCCGGACGCAGACGCTGACGGCCTTCCGCTCGTACTCGAAGCAGGACCTCGAGCAGGCCTGGGACATCGGCGTCGAGTGAGCACGCCGCCGGCGCGCGACACGGCGCCGACGCCCGCGGCGCCCGATCACGGTTTCCGCGGCGTGCAGCGCCGCCTCGCGGGCCTGCTGGGCGACGGCGCGACGCCGGCGGGCGGGCGGCCGCTGGAGCTCGTGCAGAGCCTCCCGTCCGATCCGCCGCGCCTGCAGCCGTGCACGCTGCTGGAGTCGCACGCGATGCGCGCCGTGCGCGTGGAGGGCGATCCGGATCCGGGCTTCGTGGCGTTCGTGGACGGAGTGCAGCACTCGCGCGTGCTGGGCTACCACGAGGGCCTGCCGATCGTGCACGGCACTGTGGCGGCGGTGGTCCGGGTGCGTCACAACCGCCGCTTCGCGACGTGGCCGCGCGGCTTCGTCGTCGAGCCCCGGATCTACGCCCCGTGCGCGTGGCTCCCCCAAGCGCTCTGCGACGCCCTGCATGCGGAGTCGACGCCGGTGGTCGACACGACGCGCCCGGACGCACAGGGCGAGCTGCCCGCCGCGCACCCGCTGGCGCTGCTCGACCGCGCGCTGGGGTTCGTGAAGGAGGACCGCGAGATCGCCGAGAAGCGCGTCGCGGAGACGTGGTGCAGCGTCGAGGGGACGCCGCTGTTCGTGGACGGCGGCATCCAGGAGAGCGAGTACGTCGCGAGCGCGCCCTGCGTGGCGGGCATCGTGAAGAGCCATCGCACGCTCTACGCGGAGGGCGACGCGCTGCGCGTCGTGCTGGGCCTCCGGCGCGCGCAGCGCTCGACGGTGTTCCGCCTCAAGAACGCGCGCCGCACCGGCGTCGCGAGCTGGTACCTGCGTTTGCGCGACCCGGCCGGCCACGACCCGATGTGGGGGCTGGTGCGCGTGGAGGCCGCGCTGCCGGACGGCGAGTCGCGCGAGGCGCTGACGGCGCGCGCGGATCGGATCTCGCGGTGGATCCTCGCGGAGGCGAGCCCGGTGGCGTTGCCGGATGGAAGGTGGGATCGGATGGCGTACGGGATCTACGACTGCGAGCGCTTCCTCCGATCGGTATGCTGATCGCGCGGGCGACCCGAGCGCCGAGCGCCGAGCGCCGAGCGATCATGATCGCCCTCGGCGCGGCGCTTCGGGGGCGGCTCGCCGAGGCGATGGCGCATCGCGCGCAGCATGCGACTGACCTCGTCGCTGATCGCCAGCGCATCAGCCACGACGTCGCGCCTCACGTATCCGACCTGCTCGCAGACCAGCAGGTGCGTCTCGAGCTCCGCGAGCGAACGGTGCGACATGCCGAGATAGCGCGCGTACTCGCGCCGGAAGGGCGACTCGTGGCCTTCGGCGATGTTCGCGGGCACGGATCCCGCCGCGCGTCGCACCTGGTCCGCGAGTGCGAACTGCTCCTCGCGGGGTAGCAGTCGAGAAATTCCGTAGCAAGCGCGCGTCAGCTCCATGGCGCGCTGCCAGACGATCAGACCCCGGTAGCTTCGCGCTTTCATGACCTCTCCATATCGCGACGATCCGCAGTCTGGCGCGGACCGTTCCTTCGCACCCGATCATGGCGACGCAGCCGGCAACGGCGCGACGCCGGACGCTCGGCGCTCGGCGCTCGGCGCTCGGGTGGCGAGACCATTGGGCCGCATCGTCGCCACGGAGCGCAAGCCGAACACCGCGTTCGAGTTCCACTTCTGGACCTCCCTCGACTCCCCCGTCGGCGTCGGCACCATTGTCCGCGTCGAGGGCGCCACGCCCATCGAGGGGCAGATCCCGCAGGTCTACGGCGTCGTCACCGAGGGTTTCGCCTACACCGACGTCCAGACGCCGCTGCACGACGTCCTCGGCTACGACGGCGCGCCCGCGGGCGAGAGCTGGCACCGCACCGACCGCGCGGAGATCCGCCTCTACACCGCCGCCGTGCTGCGCCAGGTGCCCGAGGAGCCCCTGCAGCCCGTGCCCATGGGCGAGGTGTTCCTGGCCGACGACGCCGACGTCGCCGTCGCGCTGCGCATGGACGGCTACCTCAAGGAGGGCGCGCGCACCGGCGTCCCGGTGGGCGTCTACCGCGCGGGCGGGATGGAGTCGCCCATCTTCCTCGACGCCGACTTCCTCGTCGGGCCCGAGGCCGCGCACCTCAACATCAGCGGCGTGTCGGGGCTGGCGACCAAGACCAGCGCCGTCGAGTGGCTGCTGGCGTCGCTGTTCGCGCACTTCCCGGCCGAGAAGGGGTCGGTGGCGGCGATCTGCTTCAACGTGAAGGGGCCGGACCTCCTCTTCCTCGACCAGCCCGGGAAGCTCGACGAGGCCGACCTCGCGCTCTACGAGCGGCTGGGCGTGCCGGCGCGGCCGTTCGACCGCGTGCAGTACTACGCGCCCTACAGCGCCAAGGGCTACGCGCTGGCCACGCTGCGCACGCACGACGCGCTGCAGCACAACGTGCGGCCGCTGCAGTGGGGCCTCAACGAGGTGCTGCAGTACGCCGAGGTGCTGCTCAACAAGGACGACGTCGACGCGAAGGCGGACGCGCTCATCGACTTCATCAAGGAGCGCGTGATCGCGAAGGCGTTCACCGACCCGCTGCTGAAGAAGTCGTACCAGGTGACGACGTTCGCGGAGCTCGAGGAGTGGTTCCGCGACCTGCTGATCGCGATCGAGGGGAAGGGGAGCGGCGACACCTGGCGGACGCACCACGTGGCGACCATCCGCAAGGTGCGGAACCGGCTCACCAACATCGCCCTCCGCTGCCAGGGGCTGGTGACCGACGGCACCAGCGCCAGCGACCTGCCGTGGGGCACCTTCGAGGACCGGGCGGTGTACGTGGTGGACGTCGCCAACCTCGAGGAGGACGCGCAGGACCTGATCTTCGCCCGCGTGGTCTCCAAGCTGCGCGAGCACCTCGAGCGCCGCGACCTGGGCGTCAAGCACGTCGTCGTCTTCGTGGACGAGCTGAACAAGTATGCGCCCGGCGACGGCCCGGACACGTACGTCCGCAAGATGCTGCTCGACATCGCGGAGCGCGGCCGGTACCTGGGGCTCGTGCTGTTCGGGGCGCAGCAGTTCCGCAGCCAGGTGCACCGCCGCGTCGTCGGCAACTCCGGGACGGCGCTCTACGGGCGCATGGACGCCGACGAGCTGGCGACGCCCGGCTACGCGGTGCTGAGCCCCGCCGTGAAGACCAAGCTCGCCACGCTCGCCAAGGGACAGCTGATGGTCCGCCACCCGCACTTCACCCAGCCCGTCTTCGTCCGCTTCCCGCGCCCCGCCGTGATGACGGGCCGCGACGGCGTCGAGCGCTTCCCGCAGGCGGCCGAGCCGACGCTGGACGCGGCGGTGACGCGCGCGCTGCGGACGCTCGACCCGGCGGTCACGCTGGCGTGGGTGCAGCAGACCATCGCGCTGCAGGACGACCGCGCGGTGCTGGCGGCGCGCGACCGCACGCTGCTGACGCGCCCCGACGACGTGCGCGCGTACTTCGCGGCGCAGTTCCGCGGCATCGTCACGCCGCGCGTGGCGCCCGCCGCGCCCGCCGCGCCGCCGCTGCGCGCGGTGCCGGCCGACGACCCGTACGGCTTCTGAGCGCGGTCCCGCGACCGATGCGCCGCTGCCTCCGCACGTTCCGGGGATGGCCGTGACCGCGCGCCGCGCGCTCGCCGGGCTGGCGGGCGTGGCGTCGCTCGCGGCGCCCGCCGCCGCGCTGCACGCGCAGACCGCGACGGCGCCCGGGAGCGCGATGGTGACGCTGCGCCTGCGCCCGCGCGCCGGCGACACCCTCCACCTCCGCTTCGAGCAGACCGTCTCGGGCGCCGCGAGGGCGGCGAAGCCGACGCGGCTGCTGAGCAGCATGCTGGTGATCTCGCGCTCGGTCGTCGAGTCGAGCGACGCGGCGGGCAGCGTGGTGGTCGCGCACACCGACTCGGTGGAGCTGCGGATGCCCGGCGCCCCGCCCGAGGCGCTGGCGAAGGCGCGGAAGGGGATGCAGGGCCGCGCCACCCGCATGCGCGTGGCGCCCGACGGCGCGATGCGGTGGCTCCCCGAGGGCGCGGCGGGCGGCCGTGCCGGCGCCGACGCCGGCGCCTCCACCGGCACCTCCACCGGCACCGCCCTCGGCCTCCCCGGCGCGCTGCCCGCGATGCCCGTGGCCGTGGGCGCCACCTGGACCCGCACGATGCCGCTGCCGTGGGCCGAGGGGACGCCCGCGCGCACCGAGGCCGAGGCGCCGCGGCTGGAGGTCGTGTTCCGCCTCGACTCGGTGGGGCGCGGCGGCACGCTCGCGTTCGTGTCGATGCGCGGGCGCCTGCTCGCCACCCGGAGCGCGCCGGTCCGCGTGGGCGGCGCCGCCGTCGACGGCGGGACGGCCGCCGGCCAGCTCCGGCTCGACCTCGGCCGCGGCTGGATCGTCGACTCGCGCGTCGACTTCGCGCTCGACCTGGTGCCGCCGTCGGCGGCGCGCGCCGCGCCGGGCGGGCCGCCCGCGCCGCCGATGCGCGTCGTCGTCTCGCAGCGGCTGGTCGCGCGCTGAGCGCTCGCGGGGCGCATTCGCGCGTGCCGCGGCCGGGTCTGGCGCTTACCTTCCCCGCATGCGCCTCGTCCACCTGTCCGACCTCCATCTCGGATTCCGCCAGTACCAGCGGCTGACGCCCGCGGGCGCCAACCAGCGGGAGGTGGACGTCGCGCGCACGTTCGAGCGGACGATCGAGCGGGTGATCGCGCGGCGTCCCGACGTGGTGCTGATCGCCGGCGACGTGTTCCACGCGGTGCGCCCGTCGAACCCGGCCATCCTGCACGCCTTCCGCCAGTTCACGCGGCTGCGCGTCGCGCTGCCCGACGCGCTGGTCGTGATGGTCGCCGGCAACCACGACGCGCCCAAGACGACCGAGACCGGGTGCATCCTGCGGCTCTTCACCGAGCTCGGGGTCCACGTCGTCGACGCGGTCGCCGACCGGCTGCACTTCCCGGAGCGGGACCTCTCGATCCTCGCGGTGCCCGACGCGCCCACCGCGACGCGCCCGGTGTTCGCGCCCGACGCGACCGCGCGCTGGAACGTGCTGCTCGTGCACGGCGAGGTGGAGGGCATCCTCCCCAAGGAGGCCGTCGCGACCGACCGCGCGTCCATCGAGATCACGCGCGAGGAGCTGCGCGCCCCCGAGTGGTCGTACGTCGCGCTCGGCCACTACCACGTCTATCGCGCCGTCGCGCCCAACGCCTTCTACTCGGGCTCCATCGACTACACGAGCGCGAACGCGTGGGGCGAGGTGCACGAGGAGCGCGCGGCCGGCATCGCCGGCAAGGGCTTCATCGAGCGCGACCTCGTCACGGGCGAGCACACGTTCCATCCGATCGAGCCGTCGCGGCCGCTGCTGGAGCTGCCCGAGATCGTGGCGCGGGGGATGTCGTCGGCGGAGCTGGACGCGGCCATCCGCGCGACGGTCGAGCAGGCGCCGGGCGGCATCGACGACAAGATCGTGCGGCTCGTCGTGCGCGACGTCCCGCGGCACATCGCGCGCGAGCTCGATCACAAGGCGCTGCGCGCGTTCCAGCGGCGCGCCCAGCCCTTCCACCAGCTGACGTACAAGCCCGACGTCCAGCGGCACGAGGTCGGCGGGTCGCCCGGCCGGCGCCCGTCGCTGCCCGACATCGTGCGCGAGAAGCTGCGCACGCGCCTGCTGCCGAGCGACGTCGACCGCGAGGCGCTCGTGACCCTCGGCCTCCGCTACCTGGAGGAGGCCGACGCCATGGTCGCCACCGAGCCCGCGCTGGTGACGACGGCGGAGGAGGTCGAGTGAGGCTCGTCGGGCTGCGCATGGTCAACTTCCGGCAGCACGCCGACAGCGCGCTGTCGTTCGGCTCGGGGCTGACGGGCATCATCGGCGCCAACGGGTCCGGCAAGACGACCGTGCTGGAGGCGATCGCCTGGGCGCTGTACGGCAACGCGGCGGCGCGCGGCACGCGCGACTCCATCCGCTTCGTGCGCGCCGCGCCGCGCGCCGCGGTGCGCGTCGAGCTGGAGTTCGACCTCGCGGGCCATCGCTACCGGGTGGTGCGCGGGCTCACGAGCGCGGAGCTCTACCTCGACGGCGCCGCCGCGCCGATCGCGAACTCGATCACCGGCGTCGGCGAGCTGCTGCAGCGCCGGCTCGGGATGACGCGCGCGGAGTTCTTCAACACGTACTTTACCGGGCAGAAGGAGCTGAACGTGATGGCGGCCATGGGGCCGTCGGAGCGGGCGCAGTTCCTCTCGCGCGTGCTGGGGTACGAGCGGCTGCGCGCCGCGCAGAACCTCGCCCGCGAGCGCCGCAAGCTGGTCGTCGCCGAGCAGGCGGGGCTGCGCGCGGGCATGCCGGACGCCGACGCCGTGTGGCGCCAGCTGTCCGAGGCGGAGTCGCGGCTGGCCGCCGCGCGCACGCTGGCCGAGGCGACCGAGCGGCGCCGCGACGAGTCGTCGGCGCGGCTGGCGCGCGTCGCCCCCGAGTGGGCGCGCGCCCAGGGCGAGCGCGAGCGGCTGCAGGAGATCCTCGGCGAGCTGCGCGTGGCGGAGGGCGAGGAGCAGGCGCTGCTGCGCGAGATGGACCGCGCGGGCCGCGAGCTGGCCGACGTCGCGGGCGCGCGCGCGGACCTGGAGCGCCTGGCGCAGCGCCTCGCGCCGCTCCCCACGCTGCGCGAGACGCTGGCGCGCCTGGACGAGCTGGCGACGGCCGAGGGGCGGCGCGCGGCGCTGCGCGACTCGGAGCGCGCGCTCGTGGAGGACCTCGCGCGCCTCGACGAGCGGCGCGCGCGGCTCGCCACCGCGGCCGACTACGAGCGCGAGACGCTGGCGTTGCTGGAGGTGCGCCGCACGGAGTCGGAGGCCGCGCAGGCCGACTTCGAGCGCGAGCGCACGGCGTGGGTGCGCGACCAGCAGGAGGCGCAGACCAAGCGCGAGGCGCTGCGCGCGCAGTTCGCCGACGTGCAGAACCGGCGCGACGAGCTGGTGAAGCTGGGCCCCGAGAGCCCGTGCCCGACCTGCACGCGCCCGCTCGGCGCCAGCTTCCAGACCGTGCTCGACGCGCTCGACGAGCAGCTCGACGTGCTGCTGGGCGACGGGAAGTTCTATCGCCGGCGCGTCGAGGAGCTGGAGGGGGAGCCCGAGAGCGTGACGCAGCTCGGCGAGCGCCGGCGCGCGCTCGGCACCGAGGTGCAGCAGCTGGAGCGGCGGCTGGCGAAGTGCCAGGCGGGCGTGCAGGAGCTGGCCGGCATCGACCGCGAGCTGGGGCAGCGGCGCGAGCGGCTGGACGCGGTGCGCGCCGACCTCGCCGGGCTGCCCACGGGCTACGACGCGGCCCGTCACGCGGTGGTGCGCGACGAGGTGGCCGTGCTGGCGCCGCTGGAGCAGCAGCGCGCGCGCGCCGACGCGCTGGTGTCGCGCGAGGCGCAGACGCAGGCCGTGCGCGACCGCGTCACCGCGGCGCTGGCGCAGGTGCGCGAGCGCATCGTCGCGCTGGGCGAGCGGCGGCGCGACGTGGGGATCGACGAGGAGCAGTACGCGGAGCTGCGCGGCGCGCACGAGCGCGCCGAGGCCGAGGCGCGCGCGGCGGAGCTGGCCGCGGTGCAGGCGCACGGCGAGGCGCGCGGCGCGCGCGAGGCGCTGGAGACCGCGGAGGCCGCGCGCCGCGAGCTGGCCAAGGTGCAGGCGCGGCTGGACGCGCTGCAGGCCGAGAAGCGCCTGCACGACGAGCTGGATCGCGCATACTCGGACCTGCGCACGGACCTCAACTTCCAGCTGCGCCCCGAGCTCTCCGAGCTCGCCAGCCAGTTCCTCGACGACCTCACCGACGCGCGCTACTCGGCGATGGAGCTCGACGACCAGTACAACGTCGTCGTGCAGGAGGACGGCGTGCCGAAGCCCGTGATCTCGGGCGGCGAGGAGGACCTCGCGAACCTCGTGCTGCGCCTCGCGATCTCGCAGATGATCGCCGACCGCGCGGGGCAGAGCTTCTCGCTGCTGATCCTCGACGAGGTGTTCGGGTCGCTGGACGAGACGCGGCGCGCGAACGTCGTGGAGCTGCTGCGGCGCCTGCACGACCGCTTCGAGCAGGTCATCGTCATCACGCACATCGAGGACGTGCGCGAGGGGCTCGACCAGGTGATCCGCGTGCGCTACGACGAGGCGCGCGGCGCGTCGGTCGTGGAGCAGGACGACGCCGACGCGTCCGACGCGCTCGCGGACGCGGACGCGCCGCTGCTGCTGGAGGCGTCATGACCAACCGCGCACGCATCACCAGCTCCGGGGCGCCGCCCCCGGCGCGCGGGCCGGCCGGCGGCGCCGCGCCCGGCGCGCCCGGCGCCCCGCCAGCCGCCGCGGGCGGGGGGTGG
>CBHYLO010000117.1:0-9756 GCA_966128675.1 uncultured bacterium
CGCTCACTCGGCGGAGCGCTGTCGCGGGACGGGCCGGGTGGGCGGCAGCGGGCGCGGAAGCGGGCGGGGCTGGGTGGGCGCGAGCGGCGCGCGCTACAGCCAGATCGACGACAGGTACGCGGTCACCAGCCCCGCGACGAGGCCCGCGCCCACGGCCGCCAGCGTCGTCCGCGAATCCATCGGCTTCCGGATGACGAACGCCGAGACGGAGCGCGCGACGGCGCGCTCGGCGGCGGCTTCCCGCTCTTCCTTGTTTGGCTTGTCGGTCACAACCGCTCCACCAGGATGGTGCCGGCGCCCGTCGCCTTCGCGCGCCGCTTGGCGTCCGCGGCGCGCACGCCCAGGTCCACGCTCGATCGCCAGCGCGCGGCGTCCACCAGGAGGACCACGGCCGTCAGCGTCGCCAGCGGAAACTCGCGCAGCGTGCCCTGGCGGTCGAGCCCCGTGAAGCGGCCGCGCGCGCTCACCTCGGCGCCCACGCGCCGCTCCACCAGCTTGCGGAACGCGCGCTGCGCCTCGCGCACCAGCCCCTCGGCGCGCGCGGGCGTCGTCACCAGCAGGAAGTCGTCGCCGCCGATGTGGCCCGCGAAGTCGCCGTCCGGCCCCAGCACGCCGCCGGTGGCGGTGACGCACTCCTGCAGCACCGTGCCCGCGTCGCGGATCACCGCGTCGGCGACGGCGAAGCCGAAGACGTCGTTGAACGGCTTGAAGTGGTCGACGTCCAGGTAGCACACCGCGAACGGGTGGCCGCGCTCGGCGCGGCGCGCCAGCTCGTCGTCGATGGCGCGGGAGCCGGGGAGCCCGCTGGTCGGGTTGCGGTCGCCCTCGCGCCGCACCAGCCGCACGAGCGCGTTGACGCGCGCGCGCAGCTCACGCGGGTCGAACGGCTTGGCGAGGTAGTCGTCGGCGCCCGCGTCGAAGCCCTCGACCTTGGCCTCGATGTCCGACTCCGCGGTGAGCATCAGCACCGGCACGCGCGCGGTCATCGGGTTGCCCTTCACCGCGCGGCAGACGTCGAAGCCGGACATCCCGGGCATGGCGACGTCCAGGATCAGCAGGTCGGGCTCGCGCGTGCGCAGCTGCGCGAGCGCCGCGGGCCCGTCGGGCGCGAGCGCGACCTCGTGGCCCGACGCCTCCAGCAGGTCGCGCACCATCAGGCGCATCTGCTCGTGATCGTCGGCGTAGAGAAGGTAGCTCACGGGGTGTTTGACGGGCCTCGGGACGGCCGGGTAAGTTCACGCGCCTGAATCGCTTGTGTCAACTGCGTCGGCGACGGCGCGGCGTGGGCGCACATCCTGCGCCGTGACGCCGCGGCGCCCGAGTGACCGGCGTCACCGCACCCTCATCGCCCGCTCCGCCATGCGCCGGCTGCCCCGCCCCGTCCGATCCGCCTCCGCCGCCGCGCTCCTCGCGCTGGCGACGGCCTCCGTGCTCTCCGCCTGCCGCGGCGGCGACGCGGCGCCGGATCGGCGGGCGTTCGTCGACTCCCGCGACACGTACGACCCGCGCTCGCTCGACCCGGCGCTCTCCACCGACGTGCCCACCGGCCGTGCGGTGAGCTACCTGTTCGATGGCCTGGTGCGCTTCACGCCCGACGCGCGCGTGGTGCCCGCGCTCGCAGCGCGCTGGGACGTGTCGCCCGACGGGCTGACGTACACCTTCCACCTGCGCCAGGGCGTCACCTTCCACGACGGCACGCCGCTGAAGGCGTCGCTGGTCGCGAGCAGCTTCCAGCGCGCGCTCGACCCGGCGGTGCGCGGCGGCCGCGGCTGGCCGCTCTACCCCATCCGCGGCGCGCGCGAGTTCTCCGACGGCAAGGCGACGTCGCTCGCCGGGGTGCGCACGCCGGACGACAGCACGGTAGTCGTCACGCTCACCGAGCCGCTGGCGATCTTCCCCAAGCTGCTGGCCATGCCGGTCGCGGCGATCGTGCCGGAGAAGGTCGGCCCCGACTTCGGGCAGAACCCGGTCGGCACCGGCCCGTGGAAGTTCGTCGAGTGGAAGCACGACGACTACGTGAAGTTCGCGCGCTTCGAGAAGTACTGGGGCCAGCAGCCGGGCGCCGACACGCTCATCGCGCGCATCATCCCCGAGCCCAGCACCGCGGTCGCCGAGTTCGAGAGCGGCACGGTGGACGTGCTGCAGGTGCCCGAGGGCGAGACGCGCAGCTGGGAGCAGACCGACGAGAAGAGCGCGCGCCTGCAGAGCGCGCCCGCGCTCATCCTCTACCACGTCGCCATCAACACGACGCGCGGCCCGCTCGGCGACCCGCGCGTGCGGCAGGCGCTGAACCACGCGGTCGACACGCGCGCGATCCTCGACCAGCTGCTGGCGGGGCGCGGACGCCTGGCGGCCAGCGTCATCGCGCCCTCGCTGGAGGGCGCGGACACGGCGCGCGCGCGCTACGCCTACGACGTCGCGAAGGCGAAGCAGCTGCTCGCGGCGGCCGGCCACCCGAACGGCATCGACGTCGAGCTCTGGTCGTCGCAGGACGCGACCATCGCGCGGCTGGCGCAGAGCATCCAGGGCTACCTGAACGCCGCCGGCATCCGCACGAAGCTCGTGCAGCGCGACGCGTCGGCGGTGCGCGAGGCGGCGCGCAACGGCCAGGCGGACCTGTTCGTGAAGACGTGGTACGCCGACTACCCGGACGCCGACGCCTTCCTCTACCCGCTGCTGCACTCGGCCAGCAAGGGCGTGGGCGGCAACTACTCGTTCTACGCCAGCGCGCCGGTGGACAGCCTGATCCTGCTCGCGCGCCGCACGCAGGACGACGCGCAGCGCGCCGCGCTGTCGCGCCAGGCCGACTCGGTCGCCTTCGCCGACGCGCCGATGATCTACCTGTTCCACTACAACGAGCTGTACGCGGTCCAGCCGTGGATCCGCGGCTTCCAGGTGCCGACGATCTTCAACGGCCAGCGCTGGCAGGACGTGAAGATCGACGCGACGGGGACGCGGTGAGCACGATGACGTCTCCACGGCACCCGGCGCTCCGCGCTCGGCGCTCGCGTCGTCGCGCGAACGGGCCGAGCGCCCAGCGCCGAGCGCCGGGCACGTAGGGATTCGCCGTGCTGTCCTTCATCCTCCGCCGGCTGCTGCTGGCCATCCCCACCCTGCTCGGCGTCCTCGTCGTGACGTTCCTGCTGCTGTTCGTCGCGCCCGGCGACCCGGTGGCCGAGATCGTCGGCGAGCGCGCGGACCCGGCCACCGTCGCGCGGCTGCGCGCGGAGCTGCGGCTCGACGACCCGCTCCCGCAGCAGTTCGCGCACTACGCCGGCGGGGTGCTGCGCGGCGACCTCGGTCGCTCGTTCATCACCAACCGCGAGATCTCCAGCGACATCGCGGAGCGCTTCCCGAAGACGCTGCTGCTCGCCGGCACCGCGATGCTGTTCGCGTCGGTGCTCGGCATCCTGCTGGGCGTCGTCAGCGCGCGGCGCCCCGGCGGCTGGGTCGACCGCGCCGCGCTCGGCGGCGCGTACCTGGGGATCTCGTTCCCGGTCTACTGGGTCGGCCTGCTCTTCATCCTGCTGTTCGCGGTGCAGCTGCGCTGGCTCCCCGCGTCGGGCTACGGCGGGTTGAAGTACCTCGTGCTGCCGGCGCTCGCGCTGGGCATGCGCTCCATCGCCTTCCTCGCGCGCGTCACCCGCTCGGCGATGCTGGAGGTGCTCAACAGCGACTTCGTGCGCACCGCGCGCGCCAAAGGGCTGGGCGAGCGCACGGTCACGCTGCGCCACGGGCTGCGCAACGCGCTCATCCCGGTGGTGACGGTGCTGGGGCTCGACTTCGGCTACTACCTCACGGGCAGCATCCTCACCGAGACGATCTTCAGCTGGCCGGGGCTCGGCCGCTACGTCGTCAACGCGATCGGGCGGCGCGACCTGCCGGCCATCCAGGGCGCGGTGCTCTTCCTCAGCGCCGTGTTCGTGATGGTGAACCTGCTGACCGACGTCGCGTACGCGAAGACGGATCCGCGCGTGCGCTATGACTGACACCGCGGCGGGGCTCGCGGCGCTGCTCGAGACGCAGCGCGCGGCCTTCGCCCGCGGGGCGCCGGACTACCAGCACCGCATCGCCGCGCTCGACACGCTGCGCGACGCGCTGCGCGAGCACCAGGACGCGATCGCCGACGCGGTGTCGGAGGACTTCGGCGGCCGGGCGGCGGAGGAGACGCTGCTGCTGGAGCTCTTCCCGGTGCTCGACGAGATCCGCAACGCGCGCCGGCACCTGAAGCGCTGGATGCGCCCGCGCGCGGTGCGCCCCGCCTGGTTCCTGCTGCCCGGGCGCGCGCGCGTCGTCTGGCAGCCGCTCGGCGTCGTCGGCGTGATGGGCGCGTGGAACTACCAGCTGCTGCTCGCGCTGTCGCCGCTGGTGGGCGCGCTGGCGGCCGGCAACCACGTGCTGGTGAAGCCGTCGGAGGTCACGCCGCGCACTGCGGACCTGATCGCGCGCATCCTCGCCGAGCGGTTCCCGCGCGAGTACGTGGCCGGCGTGACGGGCGACGCGGAGGTGGCGGCGGCGTTCTCCGCGCTGCCGTTCGACCACCTGATCTTCACCGGCTCCACGCGCGTCGGGAAGCTGGTGATGCGCGCCGCCAGCGAGCACCTCGTGCCGGTGACGCTGGAGCTGGGCGGCAAGTCGCCGGTCATCGTCCACCGCGACGCGCCGCTCGCACGCGCCGTCGACCGCATCGTCACGGGGAAGCTGTACAACGCCGGCCAGACGTGCGTCGCGCCCGACTACGCGCTGGTGCCGCGCGACCGCGTCGACGCGTTCGTCGCGGAGGTGCGGCGCGCGAGCGCGGCGCGCTATCCGCGCCTGGTCGACACGCGCGACTACACGCGCATCGTCACGCGCCGCCACTGGGAGCGGCTGCAGGCGCTGGTGGACGACGCCCGCGCGCGCGGCGCCCGCGTCGACACGGTGAACCCGGCCGGCGAGTCGTTCACGCCCGAGAACCGCGTCTTCCCGCCGACGCTCGTCCTGGACCCGAGCGACGAGATGACGCTGATGCGCGAGGAGATCTTCGGGCCCGTGCTCCCCGTCGTGCCGTACGACACGCTCGACGACGCGATCGCCCACGTGAGCGCGCGCCCGCACCCGCTCGCGCTCTACTACTTCGACGACGACCGCCGGCGCATCGACGACGTGCTGGCGCGCACGACGTCGGGCGGCGTGGCGGTCAACGACGTCGTCGTGCACCTGGGCGTGCACGACCTGCCGTTCGGCGGCGTTGGCCCCAGCGGGATGGGGCACTACCACGGCTTCGACGGCTTCCAGACCTTCTCCAAGAAGAAGGGCATCTTCCTGCAGAGCCGCTTCGGCGGCGCCGGGCTGCTCGCGCCGCCCTACACGGCCCGCACGCGGGCGCTGATCCGGCGGCTGCTGCGCATGACCTGAGCGGTGCGGCGCGCGGTGCACCTTCCGCCGCGCGCGCCGCGCGGTATCGTAGCGCCATGGCCCCCCTCTCCCCGGCGCACGCGCCCTCCGTCCTGATCGTCGGCGCGGGCGTGATCGGCGCCAGCGTCGCCTGGCACCTGGTGGCGCGCGGCGCGCGCGACGTCGTGCTGCTGGACGCGGGCGACGCGCCCGGCGCGGGCAGCACCGCGCGCGCGACCGGCGGCTTCCGCGTGCAGTTCGCGACCGCGCCCAACGTCATGCTGTCGCTGCTGGCGCGCGAGAAGCTGCGGCGCTTCGCCGACGACACCGGCGGCGACGCGGGCTTCCGGCCCGTGGGCTACCTCTTCCTGGCGCACGACGCGGCGGCGCTGGCGGCGTTCCGCGAGGCGCGCGCGGTGCAGCACGCGTGCGGCGCGCCCGAGACGATCGAGCTGACGCCGGAGGCAGCGGCCGCGATCAACCCGCACGTGGAGCTCGACGGCGCGGTGGGCGCAGCGTGGGGCCCGGCCGACGGCACCTTCCGCCCCATGGGCCTCCTGCGCGGCTACCTGGACGACGCGCAGCGGCGCGGCGCGCGCGTGCGCTGGGGCGCGCGCGTCGCGCACGTCGATCGCGCGGCCGACGGACGCATCGTCGCGGTGCACGCGGACGGCGAGCGGTGGACGCCCGACGTCGTGGTGAACGCGGCGGGCGCGTGGGCGGGCGCGCTCGCGCAGCGCTGCGGCGTGTCGCTGCCCGTGCGGCCCGTGCGGCGGCAGATCGCCGTCTCGCAGCCCGTGCCGGCGCCGCTCGACGACGGCTTCCCGATGACGATCTGGACGCGCGACGCCTTCCACCTGCGCGTGCGCGACGGGCGCGCGCTGCTCAACTGGCCGGTGGACACGCCCGGCGCGGGCGGCGACGCGTGGGACCTGTCGCTGCACCGCCCGTGGCTCGACGCCGTGCGCGCGTTCACCGACGCGCGCGTGCCGGCGCTGCGCGGCGTGCCGCTGGACGACGCGGCGCACTGGGCCGGCCTCTACGAGATGTCGCCCGACAAGACGCTCATCCTCGGCGTCGACGACGCGTGCCCGAACCTCGTGCTCGCGAACGGCTCGTCGGGGCACGGCGTGATGCACTCGCCGGCGATCGGGCAGCTGGTCGCGGAGCTGATCCTGGACGGCCGAACGGGCGCGCTGGATGCGCGCCCGTTCCGCCCGTCGCGCTTCGCCGAGGGCGAGGCGTTCCCGGTCAGCGACCTGCTCTGAGCGCGCGCGGCCTCAGTCGTCCTTCTGCCCGAAGATCGCCAGGTTCGAGCTGTGGCCCGGCGTCACCTTCTTCTCGGGATAGATGTGGTGCACCGCCTGGTTCACCGCGATCGCGGCCTCCGAGAAGCCCGAGGCGATCAGCTTCAGCTTCCCGGGATAGGTCGTGATGTCGCCGGCCGCGTAGACGCCGTCGCGCCCCGTCTCCATCTGCGAGTTCACCACGATCTCGTCCTTCTCGAGGCGCAGCCCCCACTCGGTGAGCGTGCCCAGGTCGCTGACGAAGCCGAGCATCGGCAGCACGACGTCGACCGCGAGCGGGAGCGTCTCCTTCGTCTTCGTCTGCCGCAGCACGACGTGCGTGAAGCGGTCGTCGCGCCCGTCGTTGCACTGGATCTCGTGCAGCTCGTGGAACGTGTGCAGCGAGGCGCGGCCGGCGGCGACGTGCGCCTCGAACTCGCTGACCGTCGCGCCGTGCGCGCGGAAGCGGTCGGTGCGGTGCGCGAGCGCGACGTGCGACGCCTTGCCCACGAGCTGCGTGGCCCAGTCGAAGGCCGAGTCGCCGCCGCCGATGATGAGCACGCGCTGGCCGGCGTAGACGTCCGGATCGGTGACGACGTCGAAGATCCCGCGGCCGTACCACGGCTCGGCGCACGCCTGCGGGAGGCGGCGCGGCGAGAAGGCGCCGATGCCCGCCGCGACGACGATCGCGCGCGTCGGGAAGCGGTCGGTCTCGGTCACGAGCACGAGATGCCGCCCGTCCGCGTCCTCGACCTCCTCCAGCCCGACCACGCGCTGCCCGAGGTGCGCGGGGAAGTTCCAGCGCGCCTGCTGGTCGACGAGCTGCTTCACGAGGTCCTTGGCGAGGATCTGCGGGAAGCCGGCGACGTCGAAGATGTACTTCTCGGGATAGAGCGCGGTCAGCTGCCCGCCGAGCTGCGCGAGGGCGTCCACGACCTGCGCCGTGGCGCCGCGCATGCCGGCGTAGAAGGAGGCGAACAGCCCGGTCGGGCCGCCGCCGATGATCGTGATGTCGACGATGGGATGGGTTGCCATGGGACAAACCTAAAACGGCGGAGAACGGGACGGCGGAGGACGATGGAGCGGAGGACGATGCAGCGTGAGACGACGAGGCGGGCGCGCCGAGCCTGAAGCTTCGGGCGTCGGTCCGCCGTTCCGTTCCACGCCCGACCGTCCTCCGCCTCACCGTTCTCCGCCGTTCCGTCCTCCGCTAGTTTGCGCTCCTATGAAGATCTACACCCGCACCGGCGACACCGGCGGCACCGCCCTGTTCGGCGGCGGACGCGTCTCCAAGGACCACCCGCGGGTCGAGGCCTACGGCGACGTGGACGAGCTGAACGCGGCGCTGGGGCTCGCGCGGGCGATCGAGCTGATGCCGCGCATCGACGAGGTGCTGGTCCCCGTGCAGCGCGACCTGTTCGCGATCGGGGCGCTGCTGGCGACGCCCGACCACGCGAAGATGCGCGAGCAGCTGCAGAAGGCCCGCATCGACGACGAGCGGATCGCGGAGCTGGAGCGGGCGATCGACGACTGCGAGCACGAGCTGGAGCCGCTGCGGAGCTTCATCCTCCCGGGCGGGACGCCGAAGTCGGGCGCGCTCCACGTGGCCCGCACGATCTGCCGCCGGGCGGAGCGGCGGGTGGTGACGCTGGCGCAGGAGGTCGAGCTGCCGGCGCTGGTCATCCAGTACCTGAACCGGCTCTCGGACCTGCTCTTCATGCTGGCGCGCGTGGCCAACCGTCGCGCCGGCGCGGGAGAGGTCACCTGGTGAGCGACGACGGTCCGGGCGCCCCCGCGGTCCCCGGCCGGCACGCCCCGCCCCGCCCCGGGCTCTCCGACGCCGCGGAGGGGCGCCTGCCCTACCCGGTCTGGATCGGCGAGGGGGCGCTGGACGGGCTGGGGGCCATCGTCGCGGCGCACGCGCCCGCGCACCGGCTGGTCCTGATCACCGACGCGACGGTCGCCGGGCTGCACGCCGGGCGGGTGCAGGCGGCGCTGGCGCCGCTCGGCGCGCCGCTGGTGCTGCAGGTGCCGCCCGGCGAGTCCGAGAAGACGCGGGCGCGATGGGGTGAGCTGACTGACGCGATGCTGGCCGCCGGCTGTGCGCGCGACACGACCGTGATCGCCCTCGGCGGCGGCGTCGTGGGGGACCTGGCCGGCTTCGTGGCCGCGACGTTCATGCGCGGCGTGCCCGTCGTGCAGGTCCCGACCACCCTGCTGGCGATGGTGGACGCGTCCGTCGGCGGGAAGACGGCGGTGGACACCCCGGCCGGGAAGAACCTGGTCGGCGCCTTCCATCCGCCTGCGGCCGTCGTCATCGATCCGGCCGTCCTCGCCACGCTCCCGGGGGCCGACCTGCTGGCCGGTGCGGCCGAGTCCGTCAAGCATGGCGTGATCGCGGACACGGCGTACTTTCACGCCGTCGCCGAGCTTCTGCCGAGCCTGTCACGCTGGCGGCCAGAGGCGTCGGAGGGACGTGACCGACCGGCGTGGCTGGCGTCCCTCACGGGGGTGGTCGCGCGCAGCGTGGCCATCAAGGCGTCCGTGGTCGCGCACGACGAGCGGGAGGGCGGCATGCGCAAGATCCTGAACTTCGGGCACACCCTCGGGCACGCGCTCGAGTCCGAGAGCGGCTTCGCCCTGCGGCACGGCGAGGCGGTCGCGGCCGGCATGGCCCTCGAGGCGCGTCTGGCCGAGCGGCTCGGGCTGGCCGAGCCGGGGACGGCGGCGACGCTGACGGCGGCGCTCGACCGGGTGGGGCTGCCGAGCGGGCGGCCGGCGGCCCTCGGGGTGGAGGCGGTGCTGGCGGCGACGCGGGGCGACAAGAAGTCGCGCGCCGGCGTCGTCGAGTACGCCCTCCCCACGCGCATCGGCGCGATGGCGCCGGCGGACGGGCGCTGGGCGGTGCCGGTGCCGGACGCGCTCGTGCGCGAGGTGCTGGCGCCGGCGTGGCACGCGGAGCGTCGCGCGTGAGTCGTCCGGCCGCCGCGCCGGCGCCCGACCGCCGCCGGCCGCGCGCCGGGCGGCGCCGGCCGACGCTCGCCGGGGTGCTGGGCTGGATCGCCGTCGCCGGGCTGGCCGCGCGGGCGCCGCT